>JBOGLI010000329.1:0-7988 GCA_050746165.1 Terriglobales bacterium
ACCTCGTCTGGTTCATTACGGGCACGACCAGCTTTGCCATGTTTGCCGACGTACTCGGCATCTACTACTCGAATGCCTACCTGGTCGCCCGTGCTGACCATGGTTTTTCACTCGCTGCAGCGCGAACCTCGGTGTTGTCCTATGGGGCGGTGCTTGGAACCATCGCCGGGGTTGCGTTCGGATTTATTCCACCAGTCCGCCAGATTGCCTTTCCCGGATTCTCCGACCCCCGCTGGGCGATGCTCGTATTTCTTAACCTTTCCGGCATGGTCGTGCTCTCGCAGATCCGCGGGATTTATTGGGGAAACAAGAGTTTCGCCCTGCTTGGACTGGTTTCGCTGGTGAAGTCGGGCGGCTTTGCCGTCCTCGCGGTGGCCGCGGTCTATGGCTGGGGATGGCGATTGGCGAGCCAAGTGGCCGTCATGCAGGTCGTGGCCGTCTGGGCGTGCATCGTTGCGTCGCTGCTGTTTCTGGCCTATCGCGGTTTGGGCCGACCCTCTCCTGCATATTTGCGCGCATGCATGGCCGTGGGATGGCGCGGGGCAGGAGTGAACTGGCTGAGTTTTCTTCATCAGCGCGTTGATCAATATCTGGTCGAGGTCATCCTCGGTCCCAAAGCGCTCGGACTGTACGCGGTGGCGGTGGCATTGGGAGAGGTGATGACGCAGGTGCCCTCGATGCTGGGTATGGTCATCTTTCCGCTCACCGCCGGCGCTTCCGACCAGGCCGCGGCGGCGCGCAGCAGCTTGAAGCGCACGCTCGTCATCACGCTGGTCATTGCCGCCCTGATGGTGCCGCTCGGCATCTTCGCCGCGCCCCTCATCCACGCGCTCTACGGAAATGCTTTCGACGGTTCCATTCAACTGCTTCGCCTGTTCCTTCCGGCGGTTGTGTTTCTTTCCGCCCTGCTCGTGCTGAACCAGCACCTCGCGGGCATGGGATACCCGCTCTTTCAGTTGGGAGCGATGGCGGCCGGTCTCCTCGTCAATGTCGCACTGAATCTATTCCTGTTACCGCGCTTCGGTCCGGCGGGCGCCTCCGTGGCAAGCTCGATTTCTTACGCCTTCTGGCTGCTGCTGATTACGTGGTACGTGTGGCGCCGGTCGACGCGGTGAGCGGGACAGGTTTCGCTGGCGCGTTCAGCAGTTTTCGTATTACATTGTGGCAAGCGAATTCCTCAGCGAACCGACCTTTTCATGGGCACCATCAATACTGAAACACTGAAGTTAGCCGTGCGCGACCATTGGAACGCCCAGGCCTGCGGCACGCAGGACGTGCGGGAAAGCAAGTTTTCGCGCGCCTACTTCGATGCCATCGAAGAGCAGCGCTACGAGATCGAACCTTACATTTTTTCGTTCGCCCAGTTCACCAGACATCATGGGGACAAGGTCCTGGAAGTCGGCGTCGGAGCCGGCACGGATTTCGTGCAATGGGTTCGGGCGGGCGCTCAAGCCCATGGCGTGGACCTCACGCAGGAGGCGATCGATCACGTTCGCCATCGTCTGCAAGTCTATGGCCTGCAAGCCTGTGATTTTCAAGTCGCCGACTGCGAAAACCTTCCGTTCCCGGATGACATGTTCGATGTCGTTTATAGCTGGGGTGTCATTCATCACACGCCAAACACAGCCATGGCCTTCGCCGAGATTGTGCGTGTTCTGCGCCCCGGCGGGACCGCGAAAGTGATGATCTACCATCGCCACTCGCTGGTCGGATTGTACGAGTGGTTGAAGTGGGCTTTGCTAAAAGGGCGCCCCTGGCATTCGGTTTCCTGGTGCTTCGACCATTGCGTCGAAAGCCCCGGCACCAAGGCATTCACGTGAAGTGAAGCCCGGCAGATGCTTGATTCCTGCCCGGTTGAGAACCTGCGCATCGGAACCGTGTTGACCAGGCAGGATCGTTTGGGACGATATGGCTGGGCAGCCCGCCAGTTTGCCCGGATTCTGTGCGCATTCGCGGGGGGAGATCGCGCCGGCTTCTATATGACAATTACTTGCACGAAGACAGCCTGACAGGCTTCGGACGCGCGCGTTCCGTCCGGTTTGAGAGGCCGCGCCGTTTCGACTATGATCTACCTTCCATCCATTCAAATTGGCCGGTTGTTCGGCTTCGGTCGCCGTTAACGGAGCGAGATGATGTCCTATCCCGAGATCAGCGCGCATAGTGGGGCGACCCGCCGCATCGGCGCCTCCGCGCTGTTGTCGATCCTGGCGGCGTTCACTTTCGCAGCTATCGGGATTTTCGCCTGGAGCGCGGCCACGGGCCCGTACGCAATCACCACGAACGACATCATCATCGGCGAGGCGGTCCTGGTTTTCGTGGTCGCCTTCGGACCATTCGTGTGGCGGCGCCTCACGGGCGAGACGGTGGATTTCTTTGAGCCCGGGTTTGTCTTCGCCATTATTTACGTGATCGTTTTCACCGTGCGGCCGATTTTCCTGCTCTCGCCGTGGGTGGCATGGGTCGACAGCGTCCCCGCGGAGATAAACAGGTATCTTCAAATCACGCCGGATTCGATGGCGTTGGCAGTCTTCTACGGCCTGCTCGGCATTATCTTCTTTCAGCTCGGGTACGGGGGCCTGCACATACGCAGGAGTTCGCGTCCTGCCGCACCGCAGGATTTTCAGCAGCCCCGGCGTGTCTGGTTGTCGGACCGCGTGCGCAAGTTGGTCGTCGGTGGCATCGTATTCGCTTCCGTAAGTTGGTTGCTGGTAGCACCGGCTATCGGAAACCTGTCTAACGTAGTGGGTGAGTTCGGGCGCGTCCGCGCTCTCCTGGTCGGCTACGGTTACCAGGGCCTGGGAATCGATTTGCTGCCGGTGGTGGCCCTGTTTGCATGGGTAGATCATCTGCAGGGCCGTCGCCGCTGGATTGTCTGGCCGCTCGTCATCTTCTCGAATGTTTACAACATCATGCTGGGGAGCCGCGCCGGCGTTTACAGCCTGTGGCTTTACATGTTTCTCGCCTATCGTTACATGACCGGCAAGAGCTTCTCCCGCAAACAGTGGATTGCCGGCGCACTTCTCGTCGCCCTCATCTTCGTTTTCGCCATGAGCGCCGGCGAACTGCGAAACGAGGAGTTCCACGACTGGTCGTCCGTACGCACGTCGGTCGAGGATTTCTGGACGCAAGAGCCTCTCGGCCGGATTACCGCTACTTTCCTGCTTGAATTCGATCAAGTGGACATTTTTGCAACCGTGCTGACGGTCGGTCCGAGGACGTTCCCATTTCTCTGGGGCGAAAGTTATGCCGAGTTGTTACTTCAACCGATCCCGAGGTGGATCTGGCCTGACAAGCCTTGGCCGTACGACGTGAACATCGGCTGGTACGCTGCCCAAACGCAGACCGCGATACCTCCCAGCATGGTGGGCGAGCTGTACATGAACTTTCACATCGTGGGAGTGACGTTAGGCATGTTCCTCTTCGGTGCGCTATTCCGCTCTGCCTATCGTTACCTGGTGACGGACTCACGGGAACCCGCCAAGATCCTCTTGTATTCCCTTCTGCTACCGTACTTGCCGCTGTTGATTCTCCGAAGTTTCGTCGGGGCGGGAACAACTCTTGCCGTGCTCGGCATTCCCGCCTGGCTGGCAACGCGCTATGTCGCGCCTATGCCCAAACAGAAACCGATGGTGGCGTCTGCTGGGAGGCTCCCGTGAAGAAACGAGAGCAAGCCGCGGCACATCGTAGTCGGATTTTGTTCGCCGGCTCAATCGACGACGACAACCCGCGCCTGCTGAAGCTCTACCACGCTTATGCCAGCGCGGGGTATGACGTCCATTTCGTTGGGATGGACCGGCTGAGCAATAAGCCGAGAACCTGCCAGGTCGATGGCCTGACCTGCGAATATCTCACCCGCGGCTGGGGTTATTCGAACTGGAAACTACTGATCGGTTACCCGATCTGGTGTGCCAAGCTGCTGCTCTATTGCCTGCGCGCCGATTGCGACTTGTTCCATTCCTTCGAATTGGATTCCGGCGGTCCTGCGGCGATCGCGGGTTATCTGCGCAAGATTCCACACATTTACGACGTGCAGGACAACTACGATTTGCGGCACGACTGGCCGTTTCCTCTGAAGCCGTTGATCCGGTGGTTTGACTCGTGGGTCATTCGACATGCGGCGGGCGTCATCGTACCCGATGAGAACCGGCTTGTCGGTCCTTTTACCGCCGCCGCGGAGAAGGCTGCGATCATGCCGAACTGTCCGCCCGACGTGCCGCCGCCTAGCGCCCCTGCCGAGCGCAAGGCCAAGATGACCGTGCTTGCCATGGGCCATCTCTCTCGAGGTCGCGGAGTTCACTTGTTACTGGACGCGGTGAACGGCCTTCCCGATGTGCGCTTGTTGATGGCCGGGCGCTTTTCCGAGCCTGACCTGGAGGCCAGGGCGAAGGCTATGGGCCAGGTTGAATTTCGCGGCTGGATTGACTGGCAGGAAGCGATTGCGCTCGGCTACCAGGCAGATGTGGTCTTCGCATTCTACGATCCTTCCTCCAAAGTCAATTTGCTGGCCAATGCCCAGAAGTGGTTCGATGCCATGATGACGGCGACACCGATCCTATCCAATCGGGAGATCGGCAATGCCGCGTGGATCGAAGAAGGGGACTTCGGCTATCTCTGCCCGTTCGGCGATGTTCCCGCGCTACGAACATTGCTGCAACATATAGTCGCCCACCCGGAAGAAGCGAAAGCAAAGGGCCGGCGGGGTCGCGCGCTGTTCGAACAGAAGTACAACTGGGCCTTGATGGAAAAGAAACTCCTGCACCTGGCCGGCGTCAGAGCGGGGGTTCAACCGGACCAAGCGAGACAAACAGGTGAGTGCGTGCCAGCAGCACGCGGAGGTAGTCTGTGAGTAAGTTGTCAGTAATGTCGGATGATAATGCCCAGCTCAAGGGCCGAATCAAGGAACATTGGGAGGGCGAGGTCTGCGGCTCTCGCTATGGGAGCGATTACGAGGGTGACCGCCGCCGGTATTTCGACGAGATCGAACGTACTCGCTACGAACAGGACTACATGTTGCGCGATTTCGCCAAGTTCGAGACGGCGCGCGGCAAGAAAGTCCTCGAGGTCGGACTCGGAACGGGAACGGACTTCATCCAGTGGGCGCGCAATGGAGCCGAAGCGTACGGCCGCGACCTCACCCAGGCATCGGTCAAACTGGTAACAGAAAGGCTCTCGCTGGAGGGCCTGCATGCCGACGTCGCCCAGGGAGATGCCGAAGCGCTGCAATTCCCCGATAACTTCTTCGATGTGTTCTATTCATGGGGCGTCCTGATGGCGACGCCGAATACGGAAAAAGCGATTGCCGAAGCGCATCGCGTGCTGAAGCCGGGTGGAAGCTTCAAGATCATGCTTTACCATTCGCGGGCCGTGGCCACTTTCCTCGTCTGGATGGTGACCGGCCCGATGCGCTTCCGCTGGATCAGTCCGCGGGCCGCATATTTTGAGAATGTAGAAAGCCCCGGCATGAAGGTGTACAGCGTGGAAGAGGCGCGCGCCATGGTCGGCCGCTACTTCACGAACCACCCGATTCGGATTGAAACAGTCCTCGGATCTGGCGATCTACTGACCCACAAATTCTCGCAGAAGTACCAGGGCAAGAAGTGGGAGTTTGCACGTGCGGTGTTTCCACGCTGGTTCGTTCGCCACGTTCTCGGTCACGGTTTTGGGACGGTAATGATGATAGAGACCGTGAAGTGACCGATTCGGAGCGTGTGCTCAGGTAACTCGACGGTTGTGCAGGCCCGATTCGGTCCGGAAGTCTTGTTCAGCGTGATTTCCTGGTGAAGGAATATGGGGAACCAGCCTGCGGTTGTTTTGCATGGTAAGATTTCCCCAATTGCGAGACAGCCAGCCACGCTATCCACGTAAGTCGCGCCAGTGATCGGTGCTGGTGTTTGGAATTTGCGTGCACCCGGTTTGGGTCTCGCCTGGCGTGCCGCAAAACGGACCAACAGCATGCGGATACTGATTGACGCTCTCGCGATTATGCCCGGCATCAACGGCGGTGCGGTGACCTATGTCAGCGGCATGGTCAATGCGCTGGCTGAAACCGCGCCAGGCGATCGCTTTCTGGTCATTGGTATCGCCGAGAATCGCGCGTTATTCCGCGATCGTGCGAATCTCGCCTTCCGTCCCGTCCGTATTCCCCAGGGACGCCTCTTCCGCTTGCTTTACGAACAGTTCATTTTGCCGTTGGTTGCGCTGCGCTGGCGGGCTGATGCCGTTCTCTTCCCCGGCAACCTGATCTCCCTTTTCCTTGGGGAGGTCGCCATCCCTTGCGTAGTGACGATTCACGACGCTTCGCCCGATTTTTACGAGCGGCGATTCCCGCGTTACTTCCCCAGGTGGAAGGGCATGCTACAGAAATTACTTGCCCAACACGCGGCACGTCATTCCGAGTTTGTCTTGACGAACTCCAATTTCGCGCGCCTCGAGGTCGCCGATTACACCCACGTGCCCGCATCCAAGATCCGCGTCTCTACTCCCGGTTGTCCCCAGGTACAGGCTTCCGAAACGGATGTCGCCACCTTGGCGCGGAGCTATGGATTTCAGCAGCCCTACGTCTTCATGCTGGGCGGCAGCAACAAGCACAAGAATTACGACGCCACCATCCGGGCGTTCGCCGAAATAAAGCGCAGGCTCAATTTGCCGCATCACCTGCTATTGGCCGGAACTCGTGGCAACGGTTACGACGACATCCTGGCCGCGCGGCGCGAGTGTGGCGTGGAGGATTGCGTTCATCTCCTGGGATACGTTCCCTCCGCACACCTTTCGGCGCTCTACGGTGGCGCGGAGCTGTTCCTGATGCCTTCACTCTACGAAGGCTTCGGGTTTCCCGTGCTCGAGGCGATGGAACTCGGCGTTCCGACGCTGGTCGCGAATGCCGGTTCATTGCCCGAAGTAGCAGGGGATGCGGCCATGTATTTCGATCCTTACGACGTGGACTCGATAGCCGAGGCGATGGGACAGGCTTTGTCCGATTCCGCGTTGCGGGGCGAATTGGCGGAGCGCGGGCGCCAGCGAAGCCGCCACTTCGATTGGCAGTTGACAGCCGCCGAAATTCTCGAGTGTCTGCGGCTCGCCTGCCTGGCGCCGGGGACGAGGCCGTCACCGAAAAAGGAGTCGGACGTCGTCCGACCGGCTAGACCTGCAGGGAGAGCCAGCAATGTCTGATTTGTTCCGTCATGTGGTCGTGACCGGCGGGGCCGGCGCGATTGGGTCGCGACTGGTACGTCGTGTGCTTCGCGAGGAGCCGGAGAGCGTCACCGTCGTCGACGACCTGTCCTCCGGCTACGAATGGCTGCTGCCGGATGATCGCCGGGTACGTTTCATTCGCGCCGACGTCGCCAAGTTGATGGATTCCGGCCTGCGGCTCGAACGTCCGGTGGTCTTCCACCTCGCCGCCTTCTTCGCCAACCAGAACAGCGTCGATCATCCCACCGACGATCTTCATACCAATGGTCTCGGCACGCTAACGGCGCTGATGTGGTCGCGAGAGAACCGTGCTTCGCGATTTGTCTATGCCTCCGCCGGTTGCTCCATTGCCGGACACGGCATCGAAGCGCCGATTCAAGAAGACATGCCGGTCAGCCTGAATCTCGACACGCCGTACCAGATCACCAAGGCGCTGGGCGAGTTCTACTGCAATTATTTCCTGCCGGACGTGCCTACGGTCCGCACGCGGTTTTTCAATTCCTACGGACCGGGGGAAGTGCCCGGCTACTATCGGAACGTCATTCCGAACTTCATCTGGAAGGCCCTGCACGGCGAAACGCTGACCATCACCGGCACCGGCGACGAAACTCGCGATTTCATTTATGTCGAGGACCTCGTCGAAGGACTGATGCTGGGGGCATCGCGGCCCGAGGCGCCCGGCCAGGCGTTCAATCTTGGCACCGGCATACAGACGCGCATCATCGATCTGGCAAAGATCATCATTGAACTCTCCGGTTCCACGAGCAGGATCGAATTCGCGCCGCGCCGTTCCTGGG
>JBOGLI010000330.1:0-2641 GCA_050746165.1 Terriglobales bacterium
ACGCAGGTCCCTAAATCCCGGCGCCCGAAACGTCAGCGTCACCGGACCTTGCGGAACGCCGGAAAACTGGTAATGTCCGGCGGAATCGGCGCGCGTGGAATCCGAGCGTCCGGAAGACGAGATGTACGAAACCTGCGCGTTCGGAACCACCGCGCCTGTGGGGTCGGTCACCGTTCCTTCCAGGGTTCCGCCGCCAAGCCACGACTTGTACACTTTGCCCACTGTTCCGCCGTACACACCTCCGCCAATCCCGCCGCCGTATCCGGCTCCGACGGCGCCTGCCGCGGGCGGCGGCGGCGGACCCGGAGTGAATCTGTCTCGGTCTTCGAGCGTTCCCTCGTGCGATTGCGGCACCAGCATCGCCGCGTGCGGCAGCGCAATCACCGGACGCCGCGCGTACAGCGGCTGTGAGATGTCCTGCACGAACGACTGCGGCGATCCCGCCACCAGCGTCAGTTGGACGTTGTTCCAGTCCTCGCCGACGGTGTTGTCGACGATCGCCCACCCCTGCAACAGCGGCTTGGCGTCTTTCCGCAGGATGATCCGGTAAGTGCTCTTCCAGATCGGCACCTCGCTGATGTAGCTGACGAACAGGTCGCGCTCGCCCGTGCCCGAATCGCTGATCACCATCCGCCGCACGTCGTTGCTGCGCGACGATTCCAGCAGGTTGAGATAACGGTTTACGTCGTTATCCAATTCCTTGTCGAGCACGCGGACGCTCGTCGTGCCATTGAGCGTGAACGTGCGCAGTTCGCCCGCATCGGTGATCAGCGACAGCTCCGTTTCTTCCACCACCTGGTCGCCCTTCGCCACCGCGTGCGGCTTGCTCTCGATGCTCAGAACCCGGCCCGTCGCGACCGTTATCCCGTTGCGCACTTCGACCCTCGACCCGCGCAGCGCGTTCAGGTACGTCTCCTGCGTCGGCTGTTCGCCCAGCGAGAGGCGCAACCCGCGCAGCCGGACGTCGAGCGGTGCAATCGAGTCGTAGCGGATGCCGGTAACGCGGCCGTTACCCAGATCGACCACGGTCAGCGACTTGAGCACGTCGTTCAACTGCGCCGTGGTGAAGTGAATGCCGAGCTCCTGGTCGCCGTGGATGCGGCCGGTGTGCTCGAAGTATCCGACACCGTTCTTGTACAGCACGACGCGGTGCACCGGAAGACGCGCCAGCCCCGAAGCGGGAGCAGTGGACTTAGTTTGAGCGGATGCAAGCGAAACGAGCAGCAGAACGGCAAGCAGGTAGTTGCGCATACGGGCCTCCAAGCCTAGGAACGGAGACACGTCTCCTACTTGCAATCAACTTTCGGGAGAACAGAAAAGTTACGCGAGGCACGAGGCACGAGGCGCGAGGCATGAGGAATCAATTCCTCAAACCTACCGCCTTACGCCTCAGGCCTCAAGCCTCACGACTCATCGGCGCTCGGCCCGTAAATGCTCGGCACCTTCCCGCCCATCGAGCGCAGGTAACTGGAAAGCTGCCCGCGATGGTGAATGCTGTGGTTGTTGATGAGGATGAGGTAGCGGAACAGGGGCTCGGTCACCAGCCCGAAGAAGGGAACCGGCGTCAGCAACTGCTCGGCCGTCATGTCGCGGACGCGGCTGAGCGCGGGCGGCAGCTTTTCGTCGTAGTAGCGCAGGATTTCGGCAATGGTGGCCGGGCCGGCGGGCGCTTCGCTCATCGCGATCTTCATGTCGGCGACCATGTTCAGCAGCAGGACCTCTTCGTACGCCAGGTGCCACGCCAGTTCGCGCGCCGTGCGCGAGAGCCGGTCGGGACGCCAGTCCTTCGCCACCTCGGGAACGGCGCCGATGATCTTCCGCGTGGTCTTCGATTCACCGGCCATGGTGGAGAGAATGAGTTCGCGGTAACCGAGAATGAAATCGGGTGTAAGCGCGGTGCGGGCCGACGACATAGGAACCTCCGGCGCGCCAGTATAACCCTTGCAATCGAGCGATTTTGTCATCCCGAGCGCAGGCGGCGTGCTTTTCGCCGCCGGAGTCGAGGGACCTTGTGTTTGCTGAATGTTTACCGAGCAGCAAACTCGCAGGTCAGACCCCCTCCACCCACCCCTCTAATGAATCCAACGAGATCGCTCCAGGTTACCTGAGGTAACCTGGGAATTCGTCCGCTGGCGCAGAGATTGTACTAATTGGTAAACGCCGGACGGGATGGCGCCCCCTCCCCCATTTTCCAAGGAATCCACCAAATGGCGTGGGGTGTGCAAGGGGCCGTCCAAGGCGGGTCCGCGTAGGACAGTCGCGGATACGCCGGTCGCCAATGTTGTCAAAGAGCTAATAGGAGAAGTGAGAGACACAACCCCTCTCACGCCTGGGCGCGACAAGATGAAGATAGAACGCAGGACAAGCGGTGTCTGTGAGGTACGGCACGGATGCGTGTGACAAGGCTGAACCCACACATCGCGCGAAAGATTTGGGCGAGTTGATCTGCAATGCGGCGCGATGTGTGGGCCACCCTCTATAACCGTGTCGGCGTTGTCAAGAGACACGTGGACCCGCGAAGGTTTTGCTTTTCCCTTCGTTGAGGTTTTTGTTTTTTCTTTTCTCGCTCATCGACCAAGGCCCGCTGTTCAGAATCCCGTCGGTGGAGTTCGGTTCCACCAGCCATCTATTCGGTCACGAT
>JBOGLI010000331.1:0-2144 GCA_050746165.1 Terriglobales bacterium
ACCTTGGCCGCGCCCTCGGCGCGCCTGGGATCTTGATCATGCGGCTGACGGCGAGGATTTGGGGCACGCCTTTGTCGTCGCGCGTCTCCACCACCAGCGCCATGGAGGGGACGGAGAAGCTGCCGAAAACTTCTCGAAGAAGATGGGACGGCCCATCTTAAGCCGTGTGAGCATGCGACACCGCAGGTCAGTGGTTCCCAGCGGTCGCGGTCGCGGCGCGTGCTTTACGACTGTGCGACTTACAATAGTGTTGAATGCGCACGCGGTCGGCCGGCGTTATGTCGAGAAACTGGATGCCACTGCCGTCTGGAACCCGATAGCGGACTGAACCGTTGAGCTGGAGCGGAGCTTCGTCACCTGGGAATTGCCAACTGATAATGAGTATTTCGCCGACCTGGCAAGCCAGGCCAGTCGCTGCCTTCAGACCGCCTTCACTCAACTCGCTGATGAAGCCTTTCGCGCCTCCCCGGCTGCCATTCACGCGTGCTTCCACGGCAACGATCCAGCGGGGGAACCGCCGGAGGCTGGGGTACGGTCGCGCTGGATCCGGCTGCGCCGGCGCGGTCTGGGGTTCGACGGCGACCTCACCTGTCGTTGTTCGCAAGGTCGCCGCCAGCTCTGCCGCCGCGCGTTCCACTTTTTCGCCGAGGTCCCAGAGCCAATCCGCGTGCTCGGGCAGCGTCGTGGCTAAATCGCCAAAGAACTGCGCGGCTTGTTCGAGGGTACGGATTTGGATCGCTATTTCAGCCCGGCTCGGGGCCGTGTTGCGCAACATGACCCCTCCAGCGTGGGTGGTGATCCAAAACACTAATTGCCGGGCGCTGGAAGCCACAAGCGTCAGGTTCCGCCAGTCACCAACGTTGCCACCACTGGGTGTTTGCGACCGGTCGCCACCTTGGAGCGCAGTGTATCGTCCCGCGACTCTTCCACAATTGCCTCCCGACCCGATACAATTCCCTGCCACGAGGGGAATCGATGATAAGAAAACTTGCATTTAGCATTCTTCTGTTCGCTGTTGCCGCTTACGGACAACAGGCCAATCCGCCGCAATCGCGCGTGCAGCGCACCAACCGCACCCCGACCGCCACCCAGACCGAGCATCCGGAAACTCCGCCGCAGACCACGTCCCCCTCGACTACGCCAGAACAGCAGCGTCCGCAGCGTCCTGAGCAGGAACAGGAACGCACGGAGCAGCAGCGTCCCTCGGCGCAGGCGGAGCGCGGGGGCGCTCCCGGCGCGGCCACCGCAAGCCTGCATTTCGACATGACCGAGCACGCGCCGGTGCAGACGCATCACACCATCACCGTGCGCGGCAAGACGCTGCACTACACCGCGACCGCCGGCCGCCTTCCCATCAAGGACGCCACCGGCAAAATTAATGCCGAAATGTTCTTCGTCGCCTACACCCTTGATGGCGCCGATCCCGCGAAACGGCCGGTCACGTTTTCGTATAACGGCGGGCCCGGCTCGGCTTCGATCTGGCTGCACATGGGCGCGCTCGGCCCGCGCACCGTAGTCCTGCAACCGCAGGGCTGGATGCCCGAAGCTCCCTACCGCCTGCAGGACAACCAGGACACGCCGCTCGACGCGACTGACATCGTGATGATCGACGCCATCGGCACCGGTTACAGCCGTCCCGCGGACATGGAGGAAGCGCGCAAGTTCTGGAGCCTGCGCGGCGATATCGAGTCGTTCGGCGAATTCATCCGCATGTACATCTCGCGCTACGAGCGCTGGCAGTCGCCGCTGTATCTGCTGGGCGAAAGCTATGGCACGACGCGTTCGGCGGGAATCGCCGGTTATCTCGCCGACAAGGGGATCAATTTCAACGGCATCTGTCTATTATCGATGGTGTTAAATTTCGAGAGCCTGGAGTTCGCGCGCACCAACGATGTTCCCTATCCGCTGATTCTTCCCTCCTACACCATGATTGCCGCCTATCACCACAAGCTGGCGCAGAACATGACGGGCGACTTGAATAAAACGCGGCAGGACGCCGTCAATTTCGCCATGACCGACTACTGGAACGCGCTCAACAAGGGCGACGCGCTCACCGACCAGGAGCGCCAGGCCATGGTGCAGAAGGTCGCGCAATACACCGGATTGCCGACGAACGTGGTCAACATGGCCAACCTGCGCATCGA
>JBOGLI010000332.1:0-8288 GCA_050746165.1 Terriglobales bacterium
GACCCAGGGAATCTCCTCGAGCTGGCGCTTGCGGTCGGCCAGGGGGACGAAGAAGACGTTGCGGCCGATGTCGGCGCCCAGGACGTCGATGACCTGGGAGCGGGTGACGTTGTGAATGCCGGCGACCTCAATTTGGTCGCTGCTCTCGATACGGAAGCGCCAGGAGTGGGCGCCGTAACGATAAAGAGCGATGGCCACGACGGAGATACCGGCGATCACCGCCACCGAGATAAGGGCAATTTTCAGGCGATTCGCGGCCTTCTTCGGCAGGGGCCCGCGGCGGACGGAGACGCGCTTCTGGCCGCGCAGGAAGGCCGGTTCCGCTTCGTTTTCAAGGTCAAGGAGGCGCGGGTCTAGATCGTCGTCCGCCGTCGGGACGGCGCTGCCAGCGCGGGTGGCAGGTGGTTCGTCCGGAATGAGCGGGCCTTGGCTCCGTGCCATGAACGGAAGTTTTCGAGAAGATTCGCCGTCGTCGAGCACACCCCAAGCAACGCCGCGAGGCGTGTGCAGGGCGCTTGATCAGCACTATAACTTTTTTGCTTGTGGAATCGTGAGAAGAAAATTATCGGACGTTGATGAGCATGGTTCGGTGGGCGGGCGAGTAATTCCGTGGCGGGATGTCAGAGCTCAAATGTACACTGCGGGCCATGCGAATCCATCGATCCTATGCCACCGCCATGTTCCTGCTGGCCGCCATCCTGAGCTTCAGCAGCGCGGCAAAATCGCAAACAACCGCAGCCCCGGCAACGGCGAGCGCGGCGGAGTGGTCTGACTTGCTGTCAACGAACTATGGCGTGGCGCCGAACATTACGTATCGGCAGGCGAACACGACCGATCTGAAGCTCGACCTTTACGAGCCGCGGGCAGCGGCCAAGGGGAAGCCGGTGCCCGTGGTGATGTTCATCCATGGAGGCGGATGGGTGGCGGGAACGAAGGAAGGCAGCGAGCTGGATCTTATGCCGTACTTACAGATGGGGTTCGCCGCCGTGAACGTCGAGTACCGGATGGCCTCGAATTCGCTGGCCCCTGCCGCCGTCGAGGACTGTCGTTGCGCTCTGCATTGGATCGTTAACAATGCCGCCAAATACAACTTCGACCTGAACCGGGTGGTGGTGACGGGCGGGTCCGCGGGCGGGCACCTTGCGCTTACGACCGGGCTGCTGACGCCGGAAGCGGGATTCGATCGCGGCTGCACGCCGCCGGTGAACCTGCGTTGGGACAAAGCGGACACGACCGTACCCAAGGTCGCGGCCATCGTGAATTGGTTCGGAATCACCGACGTTGCGGACCTCTTTGCCGGACCGAATGCGAAAGGATACGCGATCGAATGGTTCGGCAGCTTGCCGAATCGCGAGGAGCTGGCCCACCGGGTGTCGCCGCTGTACATGGTGAATAAGGACTCGCCCCCGGTGATCACCATTCACGGAGATAAAGACACGCTGGTGCCGTACACGCAAGCGCAACGGCTCCACGAAGCCCTGACCCGCGCCGGCGTACGGAACGAATTAGTGACGATCCCTAACGGCGGGCATGGCGGATTTCCACCCGATCAGCAGGAAAGAGCGATGGAAGCGGTGAGAAAGTTCCTAAAGGCGAATGGGGTGGTCGAGTAGCCGGACGGCTACGCCGAGATCGCGCCCTCGAATTCAAAGCCATAGCGGCTGCCGTAACGTCCGCGAACGCAGGCAGAGCGGCGCACGAGGTGGCTGGAGGCGTCGCGCGGGTGCTCGTAGTGGACGACCACGGAGTCGCCGACGCTCAAGTCAGCGTAAACAATGGCGCCCATGCCGCACTCGCTAAGGTCGCGGGCGACGCCGCGGAAGGTCGTACCAGCGACGGTACGGACCTCGATGGCCGCCGCAAACGGCTTGCGAGGCGATTGCCTTCGATTCGTCGGCGGCTTGGATCCAAAATCCCGCAACCAGCGGGGGAACGTCACCACAGTCCTCACCTCAAACTACAGCATGCGTGGAAGACATTATTTCCGGCAAGGTGACGAAAGTCCAATGGGGAGTGCGAAAACGGCCTAGCCGCGGGATTGGGGCGAACAGGTGGAAGCGGATCTGACGCGGGCAGGTGCGGGCGCGCGCTCAGTGGAGCGTTGCAGGAGTTGAAGCGCTGAATTGGCGTCGCCGACGGCGGCTTTGACCATGGCAGCGCCGTAGAGGAATTTCGGGTGATGCAATACCTGCTGCGGAGGAGGAACGATGGCCGCGGCCATCGTCATTACCAGTCCGCCGATCATCGCTGCCGTCCGGGTCATTGTGGTGCGCCTTTCAACACATAAGACGGTGCGCGGGACCATTTGTTAGCAGGCGCGGAGTAATAAGTAATGAGTAATAAGTAATGAGTAGTGAGTAAAACGCTGCTGTCGTTTTCCCTCAGCGGCTAAAGCCGCATGGATTTTGGCCGCGATGCGGCGCGGCTGAAGCCGCGCCCTTCCGAACCATTTTTCGAAGCGAGTTCGAAGGAGCCGCCCAATCTAAAACTTTCGACTGAGTACTGAGCCGGCCGATGGTCCGCCGCTCATTACTCGTTACTCATTACTTATTACTTATTACTTATTACTGGCTTTCAACGCCTCGCGATTACGGAGCTGTTCAAGGATTTGCGGCCCAAGTTGCGAGACGTTCCCTGCCCCGAGGGTCAGGACCAAGTCACCAGGGCGCGCGGTGGAAGCGACTGCGCTGACCGCGTCGGCAAAGCTACTGACGTAGTTCGCTTCCCTGCCGGTGGCCGCGATCTTTTTCGCGAGAGCCTGCGCGGTGACGCCCGGGATGGGCGGTTCGCTGGCGGGATAAATGTCGAGAAGAAAGAGCGTGTCGGCGTCAGCAAAGGCATGGGTGAATTCATCCTGCAAGGCCAGGGTGCGAGTGTAGCGGTGCGGCTGAAAGACGACGTGAACGCGGGCGTAGCCGCATTGGCGGGCGGCGGCGAGGGTGGCGCGGATTTCGGTCGGATGGTGGCCATAATCGTCGACGACGGTCACTCCGGATTCGGTGCCGCGCACCTGGAATCGGCGGTCGACACCGCGGAAAGAATCGAGCGCGGCATGGATTTTGTCGGACGGGATATCGAGTCCGATGCCAACCGCAATGGCGGCCGTCGCGTTGAGGACGTTATGCGCGCCGGGAACGTTGAGTTTGAATTCGCCCAGATCACGACTGCCGAAGTGGACGTGGAAGCGGCTGAATGGAGTGACTTCCCCACCCTGTCTCGCCAAAGGCGGGCGAGACAAGGGTGGGCCACCCGAGGGCGAGACAAGGGTGGGGCACCCGCTTTTCTCCTGTGATTCGCTGACGATGCGGAAATCGGAGCCTTCGCGCTGGCCGTAGGTGATGACGCGGCGCTGCACGCGCGGAATCAGGGCGCGGGCGCGCTCGTCGTCGTTGCAGACCACCACGGTGCCGTAGAACGGAACACGGTCCATAAAGTCAACGAAGGTACTCTCGACGTCCGCCATGTCGCGGTAGGTGTCCATGTGCTCGCGATCAATGTTGGTGACGACCGAAAGAATGGGCGAGAGCTTGAGGAACGAGCGGTCGCTCTCGTCGGCTTCGGCGACGAGGTAGTGCGACTTGCCGAGGCGGGCGTTGGAGCCCATGGCATCGACACGTCCGCCGACGACCACCGTTGGATCGAGTCCGCCGGCGGCGAGTACGGCGGCGACCATCGAGGTAGTGGTGGTTTTGCCGTGCATGCCGGCGATGGCGATGCCGTATTTCAGGCGCATCAACTCGGCGAGCATTTCCGCGCGCTGGATGACGGGAACGTGCAGGCGGTGGGCCTCGGCGACTTCAGGATTATCGCGGGCAATGGCGGAGCTGGTGACGACGACTTCCGATCCAGCGATGTTTTCGGCGCGGTGGCCTTCGAAAGTGAGGGCGCCAAGCGAGGCAAGCCGGTGCGTGATCGAGGAAGCTTTGAGATCGGAGCCGGAAACCTTGTAGCCGAGGTTGAGAAGGACTTCGGCGATGCCGCTCATGCCGATGCCACCGATACCGACGAAATGAATGCGCTGGATTTTCGCGAACATGAAAGATCGAGATTAACTCAAGTTCGTCGCGTTCGTAGTTCGTAATCCGTAATTCGTAATTCGGAACACCCGCTCGCCGATATCCGAGTTTGCGAATTACGAATCACGGATTACGGATTACGTTCTTTGCCAGTTCGGCAATTTTCGCGGCGGCGTCGGGATGAGCGAACTGGCGGGCGGACTGGCCCATGCGCAGGAGGCGGTCGCGGTCGGCGAAAAGTCCGGCAACAGTCTCGGCCAGGCTGTCGGGCGTGAGATCTTTTTGTTCCAGCAAAACGCCGGCGTTTCGATGGGCAAACGCTTCGGCATTGTGTTTCTGGTGGTCATCGGCGGCGGTGGGAAGAGGGACGAAGACGGCGGGCTTCCCTGCCGCCGCAACTTCGGCGACGGTGCTGGCGCCGGAGCGGCAGATGAGCAGGTCAGCGCGCGCGAAGGCGTCGGCCATGTGGTCGATGAACGGAGAGACTTCGGCGTCGATTCCGGCGCGGTCGTACTCGGCGCGGCACGGATCGAATTCGGCTTGCCCGGTCTGGTGAATTATGTGCAAGCCGGGAATGCGCTTAATCAGCTCGGGAGCGGCGGCGGTCAAGGCGCGGTTCAGTGCCTTGGCGCCCTGGCTTCCGCCGAAGAGAAGCAGCGTCGGTGCTGCATCGGATTTCGGTTGGATCTGGAAGAACTCGGCGCGAACGGGTACTACAGTGACCTCGCAGTGGCGGAAGAACTTGCAGGTCTCCTGAAAATGAACGGCGGCGGCATCGACGCGCTTGGCCACCACACGATTGGCGAAGCCGGGAACCACGTTGGGTTCGAACACGACGGTCGGAAATCCGCCGAGGGTTGCGGCCAGCATCACGGGACCGGAGGCGTAACCGCCGACGCCGATAACTACGTCGGGCCGGAAGTCGCGGAGCAAGCGCCGCGCCTGCAACACCGCCATTGGGAGTGCGATCATGGTCTTGGCACGCGTCGCCAGCGAGACGCGGTTGAGGGCGCCGACTTCGATGAGCTTGAGCGAGTAGCCCGCGGCTGGAACGAGCCGGTTCTCGATACCGCGCGAGGTGCCGACGAAGAGGACGTCGGCGTCGCTGTTTCGGCGAAGCTCGTCGGCGATGGCTAAGGCGGGGATGACGTGTCCACCGGTGCCGCCGCCAGCGAGAATGACTTTCATTGATGCGAGATTAACAAATCCCATCAAACAAAGGACACGAAGGAAACGGAGGGAAACAAAAGGTCCCTCGACTCGGTCGCCGCGGCGACCTCGCTCGGGATGACAAGGCCTTCCAGTGAAGCGCTTACTCGATGTGCTGGGTGATGTTGAGCAGAATCCCGGTCGTCGCCAAGGTGATGAAAAGCGAGGTACCACCGTAGGAGATGAAGGGCAACGGGATGCCCTTGGTGGGAAGCATGGCAACGACCACGCTGATGTTCCATAGCGCCTGGACGCCAATCATGCCGGCGATGCCGGTGGCAAGGAAGCGGGCGTAGTTGTCGTTAGCGAGAACAGCGGTACGAATAGCGCGGTAGAGATAAATTCCGAAGAGCGCAACGACAATGAGCGAGCCAACGAGGCCAAGTTCTTCGGCGGTCACGGCAAAGATGAAGTCGGTGTGCGGTTCGGGGAGATAGAAGAGCTTCTGGCGACCTTCCATGAGGCCGAGTCCGGTGAGCCCGCCGGTGCCCACTGCGATCAGCGATTGGATGATGTGGAAGCCGCGCCCTTGCGGATCGGAATAAGGATTCAGGAAGGCAAGGATGCGGTCGTAGCGCCACTGAACGCGATAAATGAAGACGTAAAAGAAGAGCGGCACGGGCGCCAGGGCCCAGCCGTAATACTTCAGCGGCAGTCCGGCGACGAACATCATGATGGCGGTGATGGCGCCGCAAGCGAGCGCGGTGCCGAGATCGGGCTGCATGAGGATAAGGCCGGAAATCAAACCGGCGGGAATGAGCGCGGGAAGCAGGGTGCGGCGCCAGTCCTCCATGGCGTTGGTGCGCGACTCGAGGAACCAGGCGAGAAACAGAATCAACGTGGGCTTGGCGAGTTCAGATGGCTGGAAGGAAAATGCGCCGAGGCGAACCCAGCGATGGGTGTTATGCGAGCGGTCGAGGAAGAAGACGAGAATCAAGCAAAGCGTGGTGAAACCGATCAGCGAAAAAACCAGGGCAGGATGCTTGTAGCGGCGATAGTCGAAGTGCATCAGGCCGGTCATGGCGGCGAGTCCGGCGACGGCCCACCCAACCTGTCGCACGAGAAAATAGTAGGGCGAGCCGAAGCGGTCTTTCGCCATGACGGCGGAAGCACTGAAGACCATCACCAGGCCGATGAAAACCAGCAGCAGGGTGACGGTGAACAGAGTTTTGTCGACGCTGACGCGTTTGGCCATGAAAGAGTCGTCAGTGGTCAGCAGTCAGTGATCAGCAACACCGGGTACAGAACAACATGGGCGTTCGCGAATGCACACATTCCGAGTTTCAGTCCTGATCACTGACCACTGATTACTGATTACCATCTTTCCCTGTGCATCCGCAGTCACTTCGGTGGTTCGCGAGGTTGCGAGCTATTTTTCCTCAGAGACGATTTGCGCGGTGATGGGAGCGGGCGTACACTTCCATCAGCGCTTCCGAACAAAGATTCCATTCCCGCGCGCGATTCCAGCGCTTCCTTTGGAGACCCATTGAGCGACCGTAAATACCGCCAGCCCGGATACCAGGATTCCGGGGACGATCGAGATAAGTCGCAGCGCCCGATCGCGCAGCGGCCGAACCGCGAGAATACCTTCGGACCGCGGCCGCTCAACATGCCGGGCAAGCGAACGGTGTCGCGGTGCGCACAATGCGGGACGGTGCTGAACCTGGCGGGCGAGATTCCAGCCGCGTGCAAGTGCGGCTTCGCGCTCCATTCCTGCAAGCAGTGCGCGCATTTCGATCCGGCGTCACGCTTCGAGTGCCGGCAGACGATCCTGGAACGCATTCCCAAAAAAGATGTCGCGAACACATGCCGTGTGTACCTGCTGAAAACGTCGGTAGAGCGGGAGACGTCCACCGCAAGCGGGCGCGCCGCCGATGCGCGCCAGGCGTTCGAGAATTTGTTCAAGAAGACTTAGGGCTTTGGGCGCTTGGCTCTCGGCTCTTGGCTCTCGGTGACGAAGGCTACCAACGTCACGAAGGCCCATCAAGTTTTTACTAAGCACTCAGCACTAAGCACTTCTGCTAATCCCCGAAACACATTCCAATTGATTTGGCGGCGCGCACGAGCTGGCCGTTGGGATCGACGCGCTTCATCTGGCCGATCGCCTCGGTGACATCAACGGAGACGACCTGTCCTGCGCGCAGGGCGACCATCTTGCCGAACTCACCGCGAGCGATCAACTCGACGGCTGCAACGCCGAAACGGGTGCTCAGGATGCGGTCGAAGGGCGACGGCGATCCGCCGCGCTGGGTGTGACCAAGGACGGTGACGCGGACTTCTTTGTGAGTGCGCATGCCGATGGCGTCGCCGACGATCTGCGCGACCGTGCCCGCACGCAGCGAGGCGCGGCGCTCGTTTTCGAACTGTGCGATCAGGTCCGGCGGGAGCTTGATACCTTCGGCGACGACAACGATGGTGAAGCGCTTCCCTTGCCGCTCGCGCTCTGCGATGTAGTTGCAGATGCTTTCCACGGTGAAGGGAATTTCGGGGATGAGGACGACGTCGGCGCCGCCGGCCATGGCGCCCTCGAGAGCGATCCAGCCGGCGTCGCGGCCCATGAATTCTACGACCATCACGCGGTGATGCGACTCGGCGGTGCTGTGCAGGCGGTCGACGGCGTCGGTGACAGTGTGCAGCGCCGTATCGAATCCGAAGGTGACCTCG
This sequence comes from Terriglobales bacterium, assembly GCA_050746165.1. Classification (GTDB taxonomy): domain Bacteria; phylum Acidobacteriota; class Terriglobia; order Terriglobales; family Acidobacteriaceae; genus DAISJI01. Next base: position 7,890 of record JBOGLI010000332.1, read on the forward strand.
GTGGCACAGAGATCGTTGTCGATGGTCTTGGGAACGCCGACGGTCTTCAGCCCGCGGCGAAAGAGCTCAAGGCCGATCGCCTGGGTGCCGTCGCCGCCGATGACGATCACGGCATCGAGGCCGAGTTTGTGGGCGTTCTCGACGACTTGGCCGGAGATGTCGGTGACGGTCTCACGGCCCTGCGCGTCAGTGGACTTCCACTTGAAGGGATTGCCGCGGTTGGTGGTACCGAGGATGGTGCCGCCGCGGTGAAGGATGCCGCTGACGTCGGCGAGGGTGAGCTCGCGGGTGCGTTCGGGCCAGATGAGTCCATCGAAGCCGTCGGTGATACCGAAGACGCGCCAGCCGTACTTGCGAATGGCGCACTTGGTGGCGGCGCGAATGACGGCGTTGAGGCCG
>JBOGLI010000333.1:0-1684 GCA_050746165.1 Terriglobales bacterium
ATCGCTGTCCGTACATCAGTCCGGCGGCGTAGACGAGCGGAATCGCGATGGCGGACAGTGTGAATAGCATCAGCAGCGGACGGAACTCGTCTTTGCGCTGCAGTGCCGGCTTCAATCCGCGATAAACGAGGAAGAGCCAGAAGCAGAGCCCGACGAAGAGCAGGATCTGCCAGAAGCGGCCCAGGTCCACGTACTCGTAGCCCTGCGTGCCGAACCAGAAGGAGTTCAGGTTACCGAGCTTGTGCTGGACGCTGGCCCACTCGCCGAATAGCGAACCGGTCACGACCAGCAGAAGCGCGCCGAACAGCGCGTTTACGCCGAGCCGCTGGTGCTTGGGCTCAGCGCCGCTTACCGCCGGCGCGATGTAGAGGCCCGTCGCTACCCAGGCGGTCGCGATCCAGAAGATACCGATCTGCAGATGCCAGGTACGCGTAACCGCGTACGGCAGCCAGCGGTCGAGCGGAATACCATAGAACCCGCCGCCTTCGACGCCGTAATGCGCGGTGATCACCCCCATCAAGATCTGCACCACCCAGAGCGCGGCGACGACGAAGAAATATTTGATCGTCGCCCTCTGCGACGGTGTGGGATTCAAACCGAGCAGTGGGTCGCGCGTGGCTCCGATTTCGTGGATCGGCTGACCCTGGTGCGCGGCCTGGTACCAGACCAGCGCGCCTACGCCGGCGAGCAGCAGGACGAAGCTGATGATGCTCCACACAATCTCCGACGGCGTGGGATTGTTGCCGACCAGCGGCTCATGCGGCCAGTTCTGCGTGTAAGTCACATCGGCGCCGGGGCGCTGCGTGCTCGCCGCCCATGACGTCCAGAAGAAGAACGCCGCCATCTTGCGCATCTTCGCCGGATCGTTGATGGCATTCTTCTGGATGGCGTAATCTTTGCGGCCATTCATGAAGACGTCGGCGTAGTAGGCTGCGTTCGCCTCGAACGCTTCCGCGCGGATAGGATCGACCACGATCGTGTCCGTCGCCGTGTCGTAGGTGTTGGTCCGCATCAGCTTCTGCAGGCGCGCTTGCAGGGCTGCCTGCTGTTCAACCCCAAGAGCCTGGTAGTTGGTTGCGCCGGACTGTTGCGCCCAGCGGTCGAGGATGAACACCGATTCGCGGTGCAGCCAGTCGGCCGACCAGTCGGGGGCGACGTAAGCGCCGTGCCCCCAGATCGTTCCAACTTCCTGCCCGCCCATTGCTTGCCAGACGTTCTGGCCGTCGCTGATTTCGCTGCCCGTAAACAGCACACGGCCATCGGTGGTGGCGACCTTCGCCGGGATCGGCGGACCGGTATGGATGGCTTTGTATCCGACCCCGCCGAGCACGGCAAAGGACGCCAGCACCACTACCGCCAGCGCGATCCAGAGTTTCTTGTAGGACATGAGAGCTTCTCCACGTGCGGCCATAAATTGTTGACCCACAGGTAGCCAATTTAGCGGCATGCGACCCGGGTGTCTGTGACATAGGTCACGGCAGGGTTCGTGGAAAGAGAATCGAATTCTGACAATTCGGCGCCAGAAGGTCTTGCTCGATTCAGATATCGCGGAACTGTACGGCGTGACCGTGAAACGCCTTAACGAGCAGGTTAAAAGGAACGCGGAACGCTTTCCCATCGATTTCGCATTTCGCCTTGATTTTGAGGAACTTACAGGTTTGAGGTCGCAAATTGCGACATCAAA
>JBOGLI010000334.1:0-2024 GCA_050746165.1 Terriglobales bacterium
GGGGAGAACGATGGCATTCGAGACCAGGTAAGAAGTCAGCACCCAGGTACTCTGGTCGTTGCTCGCGCCCAGGCTGCCTGCCATATACGGCAAGGCCACATTGGCGATGCTGGTGTCAAGAACCTCCATGAACGCGGCCAGCGCCACGACCACCGCGATCAGCCAAGGGTTATACCTTGGCCGCCAGATAGCATCGTCGAGAGTGAGGGCGGCGGAGCTCATGGTTTGTATCTGCGAACGGCTAACGATTTTCTCTGCGAACTCTGCAATTCGTCTCCGCGATCTCCGCGGTTAAAAGCTCTGAGAGCCATCACCGTACTTATTGCAGATACACGTCCGGCTCCACGTTCATGCCCGGCCGAAGCCGCCGATCCTTGTTCTGTCCCGGCTCAAGAACGATCTTCACCGGAATCCTCTGGACGATCTTCACGTAATTTCCGGTGGCATTTTCCGGCGGAAGCAAACTGAAGAGGGGACCGGTCGCTCCCGCAATGCTGTCCACGTGGCCCTTCAAAGTCTGGCCGGTCGAATCCACGTGGATATCCGCTTTCTGTCCAACCTTCATGCGCTTGAGCTGCGTCTCTTTGAAATTGGCGGTGACCCACACTTCGTCGAGCGGTACCACGGTGAGGAGTTGCTGTCCTTCGGCAACGTTCATACCAACGACGACCGTCTTATTTACTTCGCCCGTGACCGGCGCCACGATTTTTGTGTATTGAAGATTCAGCTGGGCCTGTTCAAGCAGTGCGCGCTTTTGCTCAACTTCGGCGATCGCTGCCCGCACGCGCGCCCGCGTTGATGACACCTGTTGCGGACCAGTCTTGGCATATTGATGGTTGGCGACGGCTTGCGCCAGGCGGCTGCGAGCCTGATTGATGAACTGCTGCGCCGCAGACTCATTGGCGAGGGCGGCGGCGACCGTGGCAGCGCTGGACTTAGCTGCGGCCAGCGCCTGGTCGTAGACCTGCTGCGATACTTCCCGTTTGTCGACCAGCAGCTTGTAGCGGTGGAGATCGTCCTGCGCTTTCACGTCGTTCGCCTCCGCCGACTCCACCTGGGCATGAGAGGCGGTCAATTGGCGCTCGGCGGCGGCGACTCCGGCGTTTGCGTCTTCAATGCCGGACGCAGCGAACTTCAGTTGGCTGGATGTGTTCACGCTCGTAATCGGAACTGTGATGTTCAGCGATTCGGCCGTGGCTTCGGCATTGGTTAGATTCGCTTGTGCCTGTGCGACCGCAACTTGATAATCTTTCGGGTCGATTTCGACCAGCACCGTGCCTTTCTCCACCCACTGGTTGTCGTCTACGTTGACCCGCACCACGTAGCCGGAAACGCGCGCGCTGACGGGAGAGAGGTGAACGTCGGCTTGGGCGTCATCGGTCGATTCGTAGCTGTTCAAGTAGCGCCACAGGAATAGGCCCGCGACCAGCAGCACCGCGATGACGATCGCGATGATGATGTTCCTGCGCCGCTTTCGGCGTGCCGGCGGCGCATAGCTTCGCTCCGGCAAGGGCAAGGTTTCTATCGGGGGCTGTTTGCCAGTCTCCCCTGTCTCCGGTTCCGGATGGGGAGGGGTTTCTTCCACCATTTTTTATTTTCCTTTGAAGTATTGCTTGACGCCTTCCTCAGCGACGCCCAGGGCTCGAACGAGGGAAATTTTTGCGTAATTGTAACTGTAGAGACTTGAGATGTACTGCTCGTGCGCGCTCGCGACCGCCTCTTGCGATTGCACCACTTCAACGGTGTCCGCGACCCCGGCGCCGAAACGGTCCCGCGACTGAGCCAGCGTCGCTTCCGCCAAATCGATATTGCTGCGCGCCACCTCGACCTGCTCGGCGGAGGATTCCAGGTTCAGCAAGGCGGCGCGCACGTCGGCATCGATCTGCGCGCGCAGATTCTCCAGCCGCTCGCGGCTCTGCTCGAGCTTGGCATCGGCCTGCAGCACGTTTCCATGGACACTCCCGCCCTGAAAGATCGGAATGGTCAACGTGCCGCGAACATCGGCAACGGGTGTTGCGTTGGAG
>JBOGLI010000335.1:0-2109 GCA_050746165.1 Terriglobales bacterium
GTGTTGGAGTACGGCAAAGCTTCCACGTCGCTATTGCAGCGACGTCTGCGGATCGGCTATGGCCGCGCCGCTCACCTCATCGACCTGATGGAGCGCGACGGCATCGTCGGCGCCGCCGACGGCCCTAAGCCCCGCGAGGTCCTCAAGAAGCCCGACTGGTATACCGAAGTAGAACAATCGCTGCGCTAGACCAAAACATTGAGGGGGTGCACGGGCATGTGCACCCCCTCAGATTTTGTCGACGCTCGCGCTATTCCCCGCTTGTGTGTTTCTTCCGCTCGCAGAACTCGACGATGTGGTTGGGATCGACGGCCGCATTGTCCACCTGCATCTCGGCGATCTTTCCGTCCTTGTCGATGAGGAAGCTGGCGCGGCGCGCGGAATGGAATTTTTCATTCCATAGGCCGTATGCTTTCACCGCTTCGTCGTTGTCGAAGAAGTCGCTGGCGATGGGAAACTTGGCGCCGACCGAATCGGCAAACGCCTTGTTCGCGAAGGGGCTGTCCACGGAGACACCCACGACCTGGGTGTCGGCAGCCTGGAGGCGATCATAGTTCGCCTGCAGGTTGCGCATCTCCTGCGTTCAACCACCGGTAAAGGCGAATACGAAGAAGGCCAGCACGACATTCTTCTTGCCCTTGAAATCGCTGAGCGAGACGTCCTGCATCTTGGCGCCGTCAAAATACTTCAGGTGAAAGTCGGGCGCCACGTCGCCAACCTTCAGCTTCATCGGCTCCGGCGTCTTCTGCTGCGCCTGCATCGCCACCGGCGACAGGACCGACGCCGCCATTAAACAGCCCAGCGCCGCGGTCAAAATTGATTTACGCATAATCCTCACCTTTGGATGGCAGCCATTGTACGCTACCGCCCAAAACGGGAGTAGCAAGTCCCAGATTGGAATCATGTCCACAGGTTACAAGGTCGCAAAAACCTTGCCCACGGCGCGAAATGGCGATTACAGTTAGGACACCCCGAAAATCATTGGTACGGCAGGCAAGGGCCGTGCAGCATCGAACAATCCAGAGCTCCTGCCCCGCCCGGAGCCGCGCCTACTTACATGAGCGAATTGCGCACGATTAACGATCTTTTCTACCGCATCGTGGAGCGCGACAGCGCCCGCGTGATGATGTACAAGCAGACCGTCCGCTGGATCCCGATCTCGTCCCGCGAGCTTCGCCGGGACGTAGTCGGTGTCGCCAAAACCTTGGCCGAATGGAGTATCCGCAAGGGCGACCGGGTGGCGATCCTGAGCGAAAACCGGCCCGAGTGGGCGACCGCGGAGTTCGCGACGCTGTTGTTAGGCGCCGTGGTGGTCCCGATCTATCCCACGCTCACTCCGGAGCAGACGGCCTACATGCTGAAAGATTCCGGTGCTCGCGTAGCCTTCGTCTCCTCCGCCGAGCAGTTCAAGAAAATCGGATCGGCCCGCACTCAGACCGCGCTCGAGAAAGTCGTGGTCATGGATGACATCGGCATTCCCGAGGCGATCCCGATGCAGCGCATGATGCACGCCGGCCCCACGCAACCCGATCCGGCCTTCGACGCCGTCGGCCGCCAGGTACAGCCCGACGATCTGGCGACGATTATCTACACCTCGGGCACGACCGGCACACCCAAGGGCGCGATGCTCACGCACGGCAACCTCGCGTCGAACGTCCTCGTCTCGCTGGAAGACTTTCCGCTCGCGGATCAGGACATCAATCTCTCGTTCTTGCCGCTGTCGCACATCACCGCGCGCCACGTCGATTACGCCATGCTCTACCACGGCGTGACGGTCGCGTACTGCCCTTTCATTGACCAACTCCTGGTGGCGTTGAAGGAAGTGCGACCGACCGTCATGGTTGCCGTCCCGCGTGTATTCGAGAAGATGCAGCGGCAGACGCAACTGGCGACCAAGTCAGGGATGAAGCACACTATTTACGAGAAAGCGATGCGCGTGGGGCAGGCGAATCGCGACACGATCCTGGCGGGGAAGATTCCGCAGTCGATGGAATGGAAAGTCGCCGACCGGCTTGTCTTCTCAAAAGTGCGCGCGGCGCTCGGCGGGCGTGTACAGGTATTCATCTCGGGCGGCGCTCCGCTCGGGCGCGACCTCGCCGAGTGGTATGC
>JBOGLI010000336.1:0-1916 GCA_050746165.1 Terriglobales bacterium
TACCCGGGGGGGTTCCTTCGTGGGTGCCCCGGGCAAGCCCGCCTTTGGCTTACCCGGGGGGTTCCTTCGTGGGTGCCCCGGGTAAGCCCGCCTTTGGCTTACCCGGGGGTTTTCGTCTCTAACAACCCGGCGATCACTTCTGATCGCCGTTCGCCCTCACAACCACCCCGTTGATAGGTTGCGTTCCGAAGTGAGTAGAAGCTGGGTTTGGTGTGGTTCCATCCGGGTACGTCGCCGGGAAAACCAGCGTGACGTTCGAGAACCCTACCTGGCTGGCTCCGGTGACGCACACCGTGAGCTGCGACAGTTGTCCGGTCTTGGCAAATGGAGCGAAGGCACCGTTTCCGGTAACGCTGGCCATGCCTACAACCGCGAACCCGGTTGTGGTAGGCGGCGCGTAATGTGCGCTCGGACAGTTGCTGGCAACGTAGCTGGCATCGGATATCACCTGGGCGTCCGTCATCGTGATGTGGTGTGTATGCGGGACGCGGCCAGTCGCGCCATTGATCAGGCCGAGGTCGGAGTGTTCCATGTTCAGCTCCGCCGCGAAATCGGCGTTGCCGGAATTGCCATTCACTTTCACCGACCAAGTGCCGCGCATCTCCCACACCTGCGCGCCGGTTGTGTAATCGCTAATCGTTCCGCTGAATTTGTCAGGCTGCGGATTCTGGGCCACTGCGCCAGCGCTCAGCGCAACGATCGCCGCCGCCATCACCCACCAGCAAACTTTGCTCTTCATCACATATCCTCCGAAATTCAAGTGCTGAGTTCGCTTATCGCCTCTTCGGCGCTCCTCGACAATGCAGAGCGCCTGAAGAGCGGATAAAGACGGGGTGAACCTGTAAGTAGCTGACGCGGTTGCGTCTCGCTGATTTTCGGGGCATGATTCCCGAACCGGTGCGGGACGGCCAGTGAGGTTTCCAACGGAGCAAAAAGTCCAATTCGGCGATTTCACGCTCGACGAGCGTGGATACCGCCTGCAAAGAGGCGACCGGCAACTGCGGCTGGAAAAGCTCCCCATGGAACTTCTCATCCTCCTGCTGCGGCGCCGGCGCGAACTGGTATCGCGTGAGGAGATTGCGTCCCACTTATGGGGGAAGGATGTTTTCCTCGACGTCGACCACAGCATCAACACCGCCGTCCGTAAGATTCGACGCGTCTTGCACGACGACCCGGAAAAGCCTCGTTTTATCGAGACGGTGGTCGGTAAGGGCTATCGCTTCGCCGCGCCGGTAACCGATGTTGCTGACGAATCCAACTCCACCATCGTCGGCGAAGCCGGTGCTCAGATGTCCGATGCTGCGGAGCAGGTTGCAACCCATTCCACGGTCGCTACCAACCGAAAAATCCCCCGCGTTGCCGTCCTCCTCGCCGGTCTTACCGTAGTGACACTTGCGGTACTCGGATTCGTGACCTCACGTCCACCAAGAACCGAAGCCGCATTTGTCTCCGGCATTCACTCGCTGGCCATCTTGCCCCTGAAGAACGTTTCCGGAGACCCACAGCAGGAATATTTCGCCGACGGAATGACCGACGCGCTCATCGACCGCGTTTCCCACCTTCCCGGATTGCGCGTGATATCGCGCACCTCGGCCATGCGTTTGCGAAATTCCAGCCTTTCGGTGCCGGAAATCGCCCGGGCGCTCAATGTGGACGGGATCGTCGAGGGTTCCGTCGCTCGCCAGGGCAGCCGTGTTCGCATCACCCTTCAATTGCTGCGCGGCTCGACCGGTGCGCAAGTCTGGGCCGAAGATTACGACCGCGAGTATCGAACTGTTCCCGGTTTGCACAGCGAGGTCGCTCGCACCATCGCCGAGCGCATCCAGGTCGGCCTCAGCCCGCAGCAGCAAGTCGCATTAGCGGCCACCAAGACCGTCGATCCCGAAGCCGAAGAAAACTATCTGAAAGGCGAGTAC
>JBOGLI010000337.1:0-3944 GCA_050746165.1 Terriglobales bacterium
ATCTATGGCTTCGACTATCACCAGGCTTCGATCGAGAAGGCGCGCCAGCGGGCGGAAAAAGCCGGCGTGCAACATCGCGTGAAATTCGAAGTCGCCACCGCGAAGGACTTCGAAGACCGTCAGTACGATCTCGTCTGCTTCTTCGATTGCCTGCACGACATGGGCGATCCCGCCGGCGCGATGAAGCACGTGCGCGAGACGCTCGACGACGACGGTACCGTCATGATCGTCGAGCCTTACGCGAACGAAACGCTCGCCGAGAACCTGAATCCGGTGGGACGCGTCTTCTACGCCGCCTCCACCTTTATCTGCACTCCCGCGTCGAAGGCGCAGGAAGTGGGCGCGGCGCTCGGCGCGCAGGCGCCGGAATCGAAGCTGCGCGAGGTGGTCAACGCCGGCGGATTCTCGCGCTTCCGCCGTGCTGCCGAAACGCCGTTCAACCGCGTGTACGAGGCCAAACCGTAATTCAACAGTTTCAGTTTCGAGTTTCAGTTTCATGTTGGCTTATGAACCTGAAACTTGAAACTGAAACTTTTAAGCGGCCGCGCCACTGGAATGGGCGTCACCGCCACCACGTCCCGAGCGGAACAGGAACAGCAGGATTCCACCCAGCACGAGGATGGTCACGAATCCGGCAATCGCCAGCAACCGGCTGACGAAGAAATCGTATTTGCCGGTGTTCGGGTTGTACTGGCAGCAGAGCAGCAGCACCGCATCCACCACCGTTCCGATCTTGTGGTTCGACGCCTGCACCAGTCCCAGCCGCAAATCGGTCGGGTTGTACTCGACACCGTAGAAGTACTTCGAGACCTTGCCCTCCGGCGTGAGCACGATGATCGCCGTCGCGTGGTAGAACTGCTTCGACGCGGGATCGTACTTGTAGTGGAAGCCGACGGCCTGCGTCAACGCCGTTATCGACGCCTGCTCTCCGGTCAAGAAGTGCCAGCTCTGTTGTGACGCAGGAGCGAGATTGTGCAACTGCTCGTTCTTCTCCTGCAGCGCGTCCTGCGGAGTGTCCTTGGGATCGAAGCTGACGGTGAGCACGTTGTAGTCCTTGCCCATCCCGAACTTCACCAGCGGCAGCGCGGCCGTCATCCCGCGCAGCACCTCCGGGCACAGCAGCGGGCAATGGAAATACACCAGGCTCAGGATCAGCGGCTTGCCGTGGAAGTAATCGCCGAGTACAACCGTTTTCCCCAGTTCATCGTGGAACGATAGATTGAGCGGGACCTGCGCATCGAGGTTCTGGTCGATGCCGACCTTGCTCAGGTCGGGTTTTCCCGGTTGCGGGTCGAGCGGCGCAGGACCACCGCCCGTGATCTGCGCGAAGCCCACGGCGGAAATCAAAAGGACGACCGAGAGAAGGACGAGCGAATGACTGCGAACAACAGATTTCGGCAACTCACAACTCCTGCCGGTAATTGTATCGTACTCCGATTCATCGCCGCTTCCCGCGCGCCCGGATGTATCCTTAACGCCGGAGGAATCGACGCATGCCGCAGCGCAAGCCATCGAACAAAGACCCGCTCCGCCACTGGCTCGACTGGCTGCTCGCGGGCGGCGGCGCGCATGCCGATTTCGACGCCGCGGTGAAAGGGCTACCGCCAAAATTGCGCGGCGCCCGGGCCGCCGGCCTTCCGCACACGCCCTGGCAGTTGCTTGAGCACCTGCGCCTGGCGCAGTGGGACATCCTCGACTTCAGCCGCAACCCGAAATACAAGCCGCTGAACTGGCCCGACGACTACTGGCCCAAGCGCGAAGCGCCGCGTACCGGAGAATGGGAGAAGAGCGTGAAGCAGTTTCGTGCCGATCTCGCCGCCATGCGGAAGCTGGTCGCCCTAGGTGATCTCAACGCGCCGATCCCTTGGGGCGACGGCCAGACTATCCTGCGCGAGGCGCTTCTCCTGGCCGATCACAACGCCTATCACGTCGGACAACTGGTGCTGGTGCGAAGGGCGCTGGGGGCGTGGAAGGAATAGCAGCCGCGAAGTTCACTGCTTCTGTTTGTCGGCGACGTAGAGGACGTTGAGTTCGTTACGGGGCGAGAACACAAACGTTTTTCCGTCCGGAGTAATGCCGGAAATCCATGAGGAAGCGACAATGCCAACCGAGTCGTGCGGCAGGTAGCGCTTGACGAGGGTACGCGCTCCGGTGTGGACATCCAATTTGTACACCGGCTCGTCCGTCTCGCCGACCGAATAGAAGTACAAATGGTCCCCGTCGGTGCTCCAGCCGACGGGCCAGTCCGCTTCCGTGGTATTGGGAATTACGACTGGAGTACCGCCACCGGACGCGAACAGGACCATTTGGCCGGAAGCATCCTGCGCAACAAACGACTTCCCGTCGGGCGCCACCGGATCGAACACGGCCGTGTATCCTTCCGGTGTGAGCGCCGTGGGCGAGCCTCCTGCCGTGTCTTGCACGTAAATGCGAGACTGCTTGCCGGGTTCATCGCCGCTGAACAGGACGTGCCGGCCGTCGGGGAAAAACCCACCGAGAAAATAATGCACGATGTTGCCACGTGGAAGTTCGCGCGCTACTCCCGCCCCTGTGGGCAGGAGCATCAGCTTGGCAGGTTCGGTATAGACGGTGGACAACAGCCACTTGCCATCATAGGAAACTCCGATGGCACTGCCGTCTCCCAGCTTCGCCGGCGGCGAGCCATCCACCTTCCGGATCATCACGGAGTAGTACTTGCCCCCCATATCCGAATCGTCGGCGAAAACCACGTTCTTGCCGTCGCGCGTAAGGAACGGGCCTGTAGGCGTATCCAGGTATGGAAGGTCGCGCGAGCTGCCGTCGGGAAAGTAAACGGTGACGATCGCACTTTGAGTTTCGCTGGCGATCAACAGGCGGCCGTCGCGAGCAATGTCGAAGACGTTGACGCCCGTCGGTAACGCGAGTTTTTCTTCCACGTTGCCGCGCAGATCCAGGCTGAAAACCAATCGGTTGAATGCTGCGCGCGCTCCCGAAAATAGCGCTCCGCTTCCATCCGGTTTCCACACCAGAAGCTGGAGGCTGGAGAACTCCGGAGTTAACCTGGTCAACTTTCGGCTCGCTATGTCGATGAGTTGCACGTAGCCGCGGTCGTCGCCCGAAACGGGATGCTCCACGAACAGGATCGACTTGCCATCGGGCGAGATGCGCGGGTTACTGATCCAACCCCCGGTCTTGTAGAGCACGGCGCCGATCGGATACTCGAGCGCTTCATTGTTGTCCGTGTGCCGCACGATGGCCATCGATTGGCCGTCCGGCGAAAAATCCGCGGCATGCACGTTGTCGGCGATCTCCCGCGGCGCTCCTCCTCCCAGCGGGACCGTGGCCAGCGTTCCCACGTATTCGTAGTGAAAAAGGTAATGATCTCGTACCAGTACCGCCAATTCGTTCTTGCTCGATACGGCCAGCAATGCCGTCGCGCCCGGCACCGCCATCGCGCGCGAATCCGGGAATTCCTGGCCCACCGTGTATAGGTCCTTCGGTTTGCCGTCCCAGGCGGCGGTATAAACGATGGTTTCGCCGTCCCCGGCAAAACGCGCGTTGGACACCCGCCCGCGCGCATACGTCACCCGGTGATACTGAAAAAGGTTTTCGGCAACGGGGTGATTCCACCTCAGAACGGCCGCCGTCGCAACCACTGCGATCAGCACCATCACGGCCGCTATCCATGCCCGGACCTGGCGGGTCGCCCGAACCGTGGACGCCTTTACCGTTGCGCTGGTGGTGCCCGTGACCGCCTCCAGCGCAAACGCCAGGTCCTTGGCGGATTGGAACCTCTGCTCCGCTTCTTTTTCCAGGCAGCGCCGCACGATGCGTTCGAAGGCGGGCGCGACCGCGTGTTCGGCGGTCGCCAGTTCCGGCGGATCGTCCTTGAGGATGGCGGTCATGGTCTCCGCCGAGGAATCGCGCTGGAAGGCGCGCCTGCCGCCCAACATTTCGTAGAGCAC
>JBOGLI010000338.1:0-2088 GCA_050746165.1 Terriglobales bacterium
GTCTTCATCTTCTCGCGGTCGGGGAGCACGATCTTGGTAGCGTCGGCCTTGATGGGACCGCCGGGCATTCCGGCCAGGCACTGCTGAACGATTTTCGTCGACTCACGCAGCTCCGCCACGCGGCAGAGGTAACGCGCGAAGACGTCCCCTTCTTTCTTTACCGGGACGTTGAACTGGAATTTCTCGTATCCGCTGTACGGGGCATCGCGGCGGAAATCGATATCGACGCCGCTGCCACGCAGAGTGGGACCGCTGGCGCCGAGCGCGATCGCATCTTCAGCGCTCATGTACGCCACGCCCTTGGTGCGGCCGACGAAGATCGGGTTGCCGGTCAGCAGGTTCTCGTACTCGTCGATTTTCGACGGGAACGCGTCGATAAACTTCTTGCAGCGGGCGAAGAAATCCAGCGGCACGTCCATGGCAACGCCGCCGACGCGGAAGTAGCTATCGAACATGCGCTGTCCGGCGAGCGCCTCGAAGAGCCGCAGCACGTCTTCGCGCTCGCGGAAGCAGTAGAGGAAGACCGACATCGCGCCGATGTCGAGCGCGTGCGTGCCCAGCCAGACCAGGTGCGAATTGATGCGGGAGAATTCCGACATCAACACACGGATCCACTGGGCGCGCTCGGGCGGCTCAATGCCCAGCAGCTTCTCCACGGCGAGCACGTATCCCAACTCGTTGGTGAACGGCGAGAGGTAATCCATGCGATCGGCGAGCGGGACACACTGCTGGTAGAACTTGGCCTCGTAGGTCTTCTCGATCCCGGTGTGCAGGTAGCCGATGTCCGGCATCATGCGCAGGACGGTCTCGCCATCGATCTCCAGCAGCAGGCGGAGCACGCCGTGGGTGGACGGGTGCTGCGGCCCCATGTTGAGGATCATGGTGCGGTCGTTGCTGCCCGATTCCAGAGTCGCTACGTACTGGTTTGTCGACATCACCGATAGCCCTCGACCGGGTAATCTTTGCGCAACGGGTGGCCCTGCCAGTCCTCGGGCATCATGATGCGCCGCAGGTAGGGGTGACCTTCGAAGTGAATGCCGAAGAGATCGAAAACCTCGCGCTCGAAATAATTCGCCGCCGGCCAGACCGACGTGACCGATTCCAGTCGCACATCATCGGCCGCCAACTGAACCTTGAGGCGAACGCGCTGCTTGCGGCTGATCGAAAGCAGGTGATAGACGACCTCGAAACGGGGTTCCGACGGATACCAATCGACGCACGTTACGTCCGCGAAAAAGTTATAAGTGAGCTCGGGCGCGTCGCGCAGGACCGCGCACGCTTCGCGGATCGCGCCGCGCGCGATGTAGATCGAGAGCTCGTTGCGGTCGAACTTGGCGCCAAGCACGGCATCACGGCTCCACGACATCAGCCGGGCGATCTCCGGACGGTCCTGCAGTTGGCCCAAATCGGTCACTGGGGGCTCAAGGGGCATGCCTATACCTTAGTTCCTTCCACGATGGGATCGGGCGGTGCAGCCGCGGGCGACAGTGTTGGACGGCGAAGATCCAGGATTTCCCGGTTGCGGCTGGCCGAAGGGCGCTCCGCCCAATCGAGCACGCCCTTCTTCCAGACGTACCACAGGCCGACCAGCAGGATGGCGATGTACACCATCATCTCCACAAAGCCGAAGACCTTTAAGTCCTTGAAAATGATGGCCCATGGATAGAGGAAGACCGCTTCCACGTCGAACAGGATGAAGAGCATCGCGACCAGGTAGAACTTCACCGAGAAGCGCTCGCGCGAGTCGCCCACCGGGGTCATCCCACACTCGTACGGGGTAAACTTGGCCCGGGTGTACCGGTGTTTTCCCAGCAGGCTGGAGGCCAGCACCATGCCCGTGGCGAGTACGAGCGCGACGCCAAACTGGATCAGCAGCGGAATGTATCGGGCAAAGTAATTGTCCGGCATAGGTGGTGCTGTGTATAATTCGCGCCCAAGCAGCGAGTCAAACATTCGACTATAGTTAGCGCGAATTGTAGCTGTCAAGCCGACACCAGCGCGGTGAAGGCCGAAACGGAACACTGCGTTGGCGCCAGTGTTTCGCATGGTAAAAACAGCCTGCGGCGAGCGATCACCGCAGCGGTGTAT
>JBOGLI010000339.1:0-18116 GCA_050746165.1 Terriglobales bacterium
GCAGTATTCCGACTCCGAAATAGGCATTGCGCACCGTCTCGGTGGTCGGCGTGGCTGGATAAGGAATGCCCCGCTGCCGCAGCGCAATGACCACGGCGCGCTCGTGCCGAAGAAGAAAATCAGCGATGGGACGGTGGAGAAACGCAATCATCAGCCCCAGCGCCAGCCGTGTCAGTTCGACCCACATGATGTTTGATCCTATGTACAGAGGAACTCCGCCTCAATCGGGCGAACCACCTATATCGTTGTATGTCTTAACCGCCGGTTTTGCCAACCGGATTCCGGCTGCGGCGGCCGCCAAACGCGGCAAGGCAGGGCATCCTCCGCGCGTGCTACAATTTTATTAGGAAAATCGAAGTTCTGATGCATCCAGACCTGAATAATTTGCAGGAATTGCAGGTAGCCGATCGCGAGATCGCCCGCCTGAACGCCGAAGTGGCCTCCCTTCCCAAGAAGGTCGCCGCCATCGAGTCCCAACTGGCTGACGCGCGCCAGCGCAAGGCCGACGCCGAAGCCGCCATCAAGGCCGGCGAGTCGAACCGGCGCAAGTACGAGTCGCAAATCCAGGATCTGCAGGGCAAGATCTCCAAGTACCGCGACCAGATGCTCGCGGTCAAAACCAACCAGGAATACAAGGCGCTGACGCAGGAGATCGAGTTTGCCCAGCAGCATATCCGCGAGGCGGAAGACAAAATCCTCGAGCTGATGGTTTCCGCCGAGTCGCTGAATGCGAATGTAAAGCGCGCGGAAGCCGACTTGAAGGCGGAGACGGCGGAGATCGAAAAGGAAAAAGCTGCCGTCCGCGCCCGCACTGAGGAAGACGAGAAGCTGTTGAGCGAGTGGAACCAGAAGCGCAACGCCCTGCGCTCAGGAATCGGCGAGAGCACGCTCCGTCATTACGACCGCGTTCAGAAACTGCGCGGCAACGCCTTGGCCGAAGCGCGCGACCATCGCTGCGGGGTGTGCCAGGTCATGCTCCGCCCGCAGGTTTATAACGACGTCCGCACCAACGAGCAGATCATCATCTGCGACTCCTGCCATCGCATCCTGTGGTACAACCCGGAGCGCGAAGATTCCTCACTCGGCCAGAGCAGCGACCGCATCGAAAAAGCCTGGTACTACCTGCCCAATATCGGCGAGCACGGCGCCTTCGTCGGCATGGTCAACGAAAAAGGAAACTGCGCGTGCCGCCTCTTTGACGCGCTCGATGGACATCCGCTCAACCACACCGTCCGCCACAAGGGCAGAATCTTTCAGGACGAGTTCGCCGATTACCTGAAGGCGGGCACGCGCATGGATGTGCATCCCAATCCGCACATCGATGAAGTTAAAGATGGATTGCCGGAAATGCTGCTCGATGACCTGAAGATGCAGGTACCCGAACCGGAATCCCACGCCGAAGCCGCGACCCCACCGACCGCGCAGTAGCGAAGGCTAGATCGCAGACTTGATATCAGTAGCGAGAAAGTCTTTGCCCTTGAACAGCAGCGGCTCGTTCATCTCCTTGGCGAGCGCGTAGGAAAAACAGTCGCTGAAATTGAGTTTGGCGGGATGGCCACTTGCTTTCCCGAAATCCTTATACGCGCCGCGTCCGATGCGTGCCTGCGCTTCCGTGACTGGCTCGATTGCAATTCGGGCGTCGCGGAGAAACTCGTCAAGCCGCCTGCTCACGACCGGATCGCCGGCCGCATCAATCACCACCGCCGCTTCAACGTACGACGCAGCCGATATCCTGCGCGCTGATGCCGCGTCTATGGCGGATAGGAAGTCCACGAATCCTTCCTCGGCACGTATTACGGCCACAATCGCAGAGCTGTCGATGATCATTTTGGCAGACCGTTTTCGTCATACAGCAGGTCATCAAGTTGCTCGTGGGTCATCGAGCGGTATGGCTCTCGCAAGCGGTTCGCGGTGTCCTTCGCAATCTCCCTCCACCGCTCCGTCAGACTCTGTTTGTGGTCGACGCGTGCAATTCGCTCCCGCAACGCCTGCGTCACCGCCTCCGCCATATTCTCTCCGGTCAGTTTCGCCAGTTGCTGCGCCAACTGCTGTGCTTCCTTCCGCTTTATATTTAGACTCATGTTCTACCATCTACCTATAAGATGGTGCTATTCTACCACATTCAGCGAAACCAGTGTGTCTCAAGGGGTTGTTTACAATAGGCCATGCCCCCTCGGATCAGCCGCAGAGCCGGTAACGCGCGCTCCTCCCCCGCCTTACAGGGTTCGATTACCGTCAACTGGCGCGCCGCAGCCCGGCTGCACCTGGGGCACGTTTGGGTGTACCGCTCCGACATCCTCTCAGCCGGAGACGCTGCACCGGCTTCGCTAGTGAGCGTGAACGATGAAGCGGGCCGGCCGTTGGGAAGCGCGCTTTACTCCAGCTCTTCGCAAATCGCGCTTCGGTTTCTCGGCCCCGACAAGCTGGATGCCAAGGAACTCGTTTCCGAACTCCGCAAACGGCTGCGCGCCGCAATCGAGTACCGCAACAAGATCGTCACCAATTCGGATGCCTACCGCGTCGCCTTCAGCGAAGCCGACGGGCTGCCCGGGCTGGTCATCGACAAATACGACGATGTTCTCTCGCTTCAGGTCCTCAGCCAGGTGATGGACCGTGCTGACATCCGCGACGCCTTGCTTGCGGAACTCATTGAACAGCTCGAACCGGCCGGCGTTGTCGAAAACGTGGATGCGCGCATTCGGCGGCTCGAGACGCTTCCGCCGCGCGAGGAGGGCCTGCTCCACGGCTCGAAGCAGGACACGATCTTCCATCTCAACGGCGTCGGCTTTCATTTCCATGGTCTCTCGGGTCAGAAAACCGGCGCCTTTCTCGACCAGCGCGAGAATTATGCCGCCGCTGCCCGTTACGCCCACGGGAGCGCCCTCGACGTTTTCACCTACCAGGGCGGATTTGCGCTGCACCTGGCGCGCAAGTGCGCGGAGGTCACGGCGGTGGACAGTTCGCGTCCCGCGCTGGAAGTCGCGGAGAAAAACGAGCAGCTCAATCGCGAGCACCACGCGCACGATATCGAATGGACGGAAGCGAATGCCTTCGACTTGCTCAAGGATTATGCGACTGCGCGACGGCACTACGACACCATCGTTCTCGATCCGCCCGCGTTCGCGAAATCGAAGAAGACCATGGATGCAGCCCTCCGGGGGTACAAGGAACTAAACCTGCGGGCGCTCAAGATGCTCAATCCCGGTGGCGTGCTGGTGACCTGTTCGTGTTCTTTCCACGTCAGCGAGGGCGATTTCCTCGACATGCTCCGCGCCGCCGCCGCCGATGCCCGTCGAACAGTCAAAGTGCTGGAGCGCCGCGGACAGTCGCAAGACCATCCCGTGTTGCTGGGAGTGCCGGAGACGGCGTACCTGAAATGTGTGATCCTGCAGGCATAAGAGCTTGCGACCGACCGCTGTGGCAGAGGCGTATGGGCCGCAGTAGAGCCGAGTCACTGCAGTCGGAACCTCTCGTTCATTAGCCTTTGCAGCCGCGGCCGGTAGATCAGGTCCCACGCCAATTCTTTTCCCGGAAACAAAGACAGCGCGTAATTGCGCATGTTGGCCGCCATCTCCGAGGCCTGTTCTATCGTCATGTCGGGGCTCATGGCGATCTCCGACATCACCATGTTCATCACCATCTGCAATCGGCGGATCTTGCGCGCCTCTTCGTCCAATTCGGCCTGCGATTGTCTTAGTTCCGCTCTGCGCTGCTCCGGGTGCTCCATTCGGCCCTCAAGGCGAAAAATGTTCGGGCCGCACTTGCGGCCCCGCCGGCGCTGGATCGCTCGCCCGCGCCGATTGTGGAAAGAACGCTGCTCAATTGGATGTTTCCGGCCCCGCCTGTGGGTGCCCAAATTCGCCCCACATTCCGCAGCCGGCGTCCCACATCTCTGCTACGATTTCTCCGCATCATAGCTCCGGTTTGCGTCGTTCGCACCGGCTTCTTGCATCCAATCGACACGGAGGTAACCCATGAGCACACAGCCCCTGCCCGACAACCGGGACCTGGTGGTCGTCTTCAATTCCATGGATGAATCTGAGGTGCTGGTGGTGAAGTCTCTGCTGGAGGGTGAGGGGATCGAGTGCCTGATGACCGGAGAAGTCCCCCAGAATATCCTCCCCGGCGTTGGCGGATGGGTGATTCAGGTCCCGCCCGACCAGGCCGACGATGCCCGCCAGTTGATCGAATCCGAGCGCGAGGGCGCCTTGTCCGCCGGCGACGCCGAACTCACCGACGAAACGGACGAGTCGTAACCTCCTTGCCGTCGAGATAGAACGACACCGCTCCCATGCTGTCGGTCCGGTAAGTTGCTATGTGGTGCTCGGCTAATCGCCGTAAAATTTCCGGACGCGGGTGCCGGAACTGATTGCGCGCGCCCACGGATATGACCGCGAACCGCGGCCCGACCGCATCCAAAAACTCTTCCGACGTGGAGGTCATGCTGCCGTTGTGCGCGACGTGCAGCAGCAACGCCTTGGGATGCTCCGGGAGCATGGCTCGCTCTGCCTTCTTATCGGTGTCGCCGGTGATCATGGCGGAGTTCGCTCCGTAACTCACCTCCATCACCATCGAATCCTCATTGCGCACTTTTTCGGCGAGCTGCCAGACCGGCGACGGCGACAAAACGCGAAATCCGGCGCCTCCGAACGAAAATTCGTCGGGCGTGCGCCGCTCGATGACCCGCACCCCAAACTTCTTTGCCGCCGCCCGCAAATTCAGCAAGAGCGGATCGGGCGCGTTCGGCCCTAGCCACAACTGCTGCGGACGGAAGTTCGCCAACACGGTCGCCATCCCGCCGATGTGGTCGGAGTGAGCGTGCGTGAGCGCCACCGCGTCGAGGCGCGTGAAGCCGCGCGCCCATAGGTATGGCGAAACCACGTCCTCACCAAAATCGAACTCCGATTGGAATGGCCCGAGCGACCCGGCCGCATCGACCAGCAACGTGTGACCGTCGGGCGTGACCACCAGCGTCGCGTCCGCCTGCCCGACGTCGATGGCCGTCACCTCCAGGGTTCCCGGGCGCACCTGCCGGCGTGGCGCGACGAACGCGACACACGCCGCCGAAACCGCCAACAACGTTAGCCCGCTTACCACCATCCAGCGCCGACGACGCACAGCCCACAGGCAAAACGCGAGTGCAACCGCGCACGTGATGGCGAGCCACAGGTCGGGCGCGGCGATTCGCCAATCCGACGCTCGCCATCCGCCGACGATCCGAATCGTTCCGAGGATTGCGTTCAGCGACCGCGCCGCGATCCATACAGCCGGCCGTGCCAGCGGCGTGTACAGGTAGCTGAGTGCCACCGCAGCGGCGGCGGCCGGCATCAGGATGCCCGTCAGCGGGACCGCCACCAGGTTTGCAGGCAGTCCAGCTACCACCGCGCGATGGAAGTACACCGCCATCGGCAGAGCGAGCGCGCATTGCGCCACCGCCGACACCGTCACCAAATCGAACGCATTGAGGGCGCCACTAATTCCGCCCAGCAAGGCGTACCGTGCGACTCTTTTGCGAAAGCTGATCGCGGTCTTTCCGAAGGGCGGAAGGATTCTCGCCAGCTTCCCTTCCAGCAAGCGCAGATCGAGGCGGAACTGCGCGAAGCGCGGAGGAAGCGTCAGGTCATAGGCGAGCGCGTCGAGTTGCCGGACGGCCCGACGGTAGGGCAGCGAGCTGCGTTCCAGCAGCGGCGCCGCGACTCCCGCGATGGCCACCACCGACACGAACGTCAGTTGGAAACTGGCGTCGAATAACGAGCGCGGATCGGCCACAAGCAGTACCAGAGCCGCCACGCCAACGGCGTTCAGGGCCGCCCGCTCGCGGTAGAGCAAGCGCGCGCCCAGATAAACGGCAAGCGTGAGTGTCGCGCGCAGGATCGGCGCGCCGCCGTCGGTCAGCAACGCGTATCCGCACGAGAGCAGCACCGTCAGGATGGACGACAGGATGTCGCTCACGCGCAGGCGGCGCAGACACCAGAACACGACTGCCGCGATGATGCCGACGTTCATCCCGGAAACTACGAGAATGTGGTAAATCCCGGTACGTTGAAAATCGTTGCGCACGTCGCGCCGCAGATCCGAACGGTCGCCGATGACCATCGCCGCGACCAGGCCGCCGGTGCGCCCCGGCCAGAGCTCGCTGATCCGCTCCAACACGTTGCGCCGAGCGCGCACGCGCCAGTCCACAAGCCGGGTTACGACCTGTCCCGGCATGACTTGAACACGATCGGCGCGCGCCGACCCGATCGCCACGATCCCGCGGTCGCGCAGGTATCCGACATAGTCCCACGCGCCGGGATTGCCGAAGTTCCGCGGGGGCCGCAACCGCGTCACGAACCTCAACCGCTCGCCGTATTCAAACTTCCGCACCGCGCCGGATTCGTCGTCGTCATCCTCGCCGGTATCGTGCGGATAGACGGTCAAACGAATGCCCGCCGCTCCCGGCACGCAGGGAAGATTCGCCACCTCTTGTGTCTGCTTGTCTGAATTCGAAACCGTGGCCCGCTTCTTCCGCTGCTTTCGCTGTTTCCGTGGAATCGTGGCATAGAGCGACGGCCCGTCGTCGGCCAGATGGAATGTCTGCACCACTGCAGCCGCGGGTTTCGCTGGCGGCGACGCGGGAATCGCTGTCATGCACTCGGATTCGATATCGACGGCTTCGCTCGTCGATTGCCCGTGCGGACGCGAAGTGCTGTCGCCAAGAACGTGTCCGGTGACAACCACCTCGCCCCCGTCGAGAAATGGGGAGAGCGCCACATTCGAAGATGTATCAACCGGATCGCGCGCTCCGCTCGCCATCGCGCCCAGTGCCGCAACCGCCAGCAACGCCAGCGCGTACGCGAGCCGCTGTGACTTCCGGGAGAATGCCGCTCCCACGACGCACGCAACCGCCGCCATCAGCCACCACACCGGAGGACGCCACGCGGCTGTCCCGAGCCACACTCCGGCCGCAAACGCCACCGCCGCCAGGAATGCGGGCGCTCTCGCCATAATCTTTCTCAAGGACGAACCAGTGATTATGCGGACGAAGGCGGCCGCCGCGCAGTGATTTCGCTACAAAATCAGGTGGGCCACAGTTTCAATGTGGAACGTCTGTGGGAACAGATCGAGCAGGTGCAGGCTTTCAACTTTATATCCGGCGGCGCCGAGGACCTTCAAATCGCGCGCGAATGTCGCCGGATCGCAGGAAACGTAAGTAATGCGCGGCGCTTTCAGATTTCCTAGAGCGTGTGCAATAGCCTCGCCCAGGCCGCCGCGAGGCGGATCGACTACTACGTAATCAAATCGCGTGCCTTCCGGCACATGCAACAGAAACGTATCGACGCGCGTTCGATATCCCGTCACACTGGCAAGCTCATTCGCCGTCAGGTCGTGGAACGAAAACGGCGCGATCTCCACCGCCGCCACTTCGCGAAAATTCTGAGACAGTGGCAATGTGAACAGCCCCACTCCGGCGTACAGATCGAGCGCGTACCCGCCGCTCGCGCCCGCGGTCGCCAGCGCGATCATCGTGTCCACCAGGTAGCGATTCGTCTGAAAGAACGATCCGGCACTCACCTGGTACTGCATGCCGCCCGCGCGATACAAGAGCGAGTCGCGCCCGAAACTCTTCTCGAGCTCGACGGGAACATCCAACCGCCGCACGCTCCGCCCTTCTTCGACGAACGGCACAACTCCTGCCAGTTCCGGCAACTCTGCCCGGAGCGCGTCGGCGAAGATGGCCAATTCGCGAAGGACGCGCCGCTGGCCCTGCGCGAGCGTGATCTCCAGCATCGCTTCTGCGTCTTCGGCATTGACGAAAAACTCGATCTCGCTCGCCGCGGACGGCACCGCGCCCCGCTCACCCAGCTTCCAGATGGCCGCCAGCGCGCGGTTGATGAGCGGCGAGGAAATCGGGCACTCGCGCACCGGCAGCAACGCGTGTGAGGCAAACCGGTGGTAGCCGATGGCGAATTCCGCGCCCGTCCGCACCCGCATGCGCGTCCGGTTGCGGTAATTCCAAGGCGGCGAGGCATGGGTAACGATCTCCGGCGGATCAATCTTGGCGGTCCGTTGCAAAGTTTCGCGCAGGATCGCCGACTTCGCCCGCAGCTGCCCGTCGTAGTCCAGGTGTTGGTACTGACAGCCGCCGCACTCGCCAAAATACGGACAGCCCGGCTCGATTCGCTCCGGCGAGCGCTCCACGATCTGCTCGACGCGCGCCCTCGCAAATCCAGGCTTCTCCTCGACGATTCTTGCCTCCACGCGCTCGCCGGGAATCGTGAACGGCACGAAGACGGCTTTTCCCGCGCGCGCGGCGTCCCCCGAGGGAAGCCGGGCGAGGCCGTCGCCGCCGTAAATCAGTTTTTCGATGGTTAGCTGCAAGCGATCATTTGAACACATCCGCCTGCCGCGAAGAACGGACGCGCAGCGGCCTACGTCATGTAAAACAGGCTGAGCCGCGGCAGACTGTAGCGCTCCAGCAGACGCTTGTAGAGGTATTGCTTTTGCAGTTGTTCGATTTGCGCGCCGCTCATGTTGCGGCGGAATCCGGCCAATTCGCGGTCAGCATCGGCGCGGACGCGCACGATCTCCTCATCCGGCGTGCCCGCCAGCAGCGCGGCCTGAAGTTTATCTTCCATCACGGTGAGTCGCCGTTCCAAGTCTTCGAGGTTCGCGCACCCCTGGCCCGCCAATTCGCGCAGCGCGCCCGCGGTCTGCGCTGCCAGTCCAGCCGCCGAAGCCGGAAGCCCCGCCGCGCGTTGCGCGATCTCGGTGGCGTTCAGTGATAGATATTCTGCGACATCCTCGGCCGGGAGCGCCGAATCCGGTTTACTCGGCCGTGCCGCCCCGACCTCCGCCTCGCGCAATTCCTCCGCGGCGGCGAGCACCTCCTGCGCGCAAAAGCCAAGACCGTTTACCTTGCGCGATTTCGACGGGCGCTTCTCCCACTTGGCGAACGTCGCATCGATGCCGCGGAGCACCGCCTCCAGCGGAATGCCCGCATCTTTCCAGGTCTCGATCAGCGCCCAGTCCATCGGCGACAGCAGCAGGATAGTTCCGCGCCGCTGCTGAAAATGCTCTTCGATGTCGGTGAAGTAATTGAAGTAGTTTTCCAAGACACAATCTCAGAATCGCTTACCATTCTATGTCCCATTTGCGATCAGCGATTTCTGACTTCTGATTTCTGACGAGAGCACACACCGGATGGACGGTCAGAGATCAAGAGAACGGTGAATCAAGACTGGATCCCGGTTACCGGCAGCTCTTCGCAGGCGCGTTGTGCCCCGCGGCAATTTCGCCTTTGCCAGTACACACGGGACAAACGCTTCCGTCGGAACACTTACCGTACCCGTGACAGGTCGGGCATTTTCGCATCTTGGTAACTGCCATACCTGCTTGGATGCGCCGTCCAAAGTACCGCAAACACGTCGCCTGGGGTGGCGTTTCACGGCGTTCCGGCGGCTACTCCGATTGGGCGCGCAGCAGGTCGCGGATCTCGCGATTGATACGTGCCGCGTCTCGTGCCGCGGTATCCACCAGCTCCAGCCATTTCTTGTTGGTGTCGTCCAGCTTCGCCTGAGCGAGCAGGTACGACGCCTGCATGATGGTTTCCAGCGAATTGCTGAGATCGTGCGCGAGGGTGCGCAACTGACGGTTCAGCTCCGGCGGCATCTTTGGACTTGTTGCCATACTTGCCTGCGCCTGCATGGGATGAACTCCCGCCCGACGGATTGGAGTCAGGAGGCGGGAGTCCTGAGGACCTTGTGCCTCAAGCCTCGGGCCTCGTGCCTCCACTTGGAGTGCTGCCCCCGCCCGGGAAGTTGTTCTTCCGTACCGACTTTTTCGATCGGCGCGCCTTCCATTGTATGCCCTAGGTGACCCGCTGGTACTAAGGCCTTTTTAGGATTAGGGTGAAACACCTGCCGTCTTAAACCATTTGCCGTAATCCGGACTCGACTCACTGCCCCTACAATTCCGCTTAACCAGAGAGTGAGCACAGGCTGCCGCGAGGGAAAACCCGCCCTTCGACTGGCCTAAATGGACTAAGCGCCACACCGGTTGCGTTTCCCCCGTAACCCGCAGTCCGGGCGAAAGACTGCCTCGCGACCGCACGGAGGAGATGTGCGCGCATTCCTGATTAGCGTTTGTTTGTTCGCCGCAGTGTCAGCGCAAGCCCAGCTTTCGACCAGCACCACGTTGTCACAGCAGACGGCAAACAACACTAGCGCCAGCGCAGCTTTCGCCGGTCAGCCGAATGGAAATCCGGCGGCGGCCAACATCAGCAAACTGCCCATCCGCTCGCTCCTGTATCCCGGCGCGACCACCCGCATTTACGCGCACGTCGAACCCTGGTGGGGCAGCGGCAGTCACGTCAACATCGGCTACAACTCGCAGGATTCGGCCGAGGTGCACAGCCAGGTGCAGGACATGGTCAGCCGCGGCATCGACGGGGCGGTGGTCGATTGGTACGGCCCCGGCAGCTACGAAGATACCGGCGTCAAACTGCTCGTCGCGGAAGCCGAAGCAACCCCTAACTTCAGCGTGATCGTGGAAATCGACGTTGGCGCCATCAACTGGCACTCCTGTTATCCCGGCTGCAGCGCGACGACGGCCGCAATCAACCTGTTTACCGCCGCCAATTCCGAATTCCTTGCTTCTCCGGCCATCGCGCGCTGGAACGGCCGAACAGTGGTGATGGAGTTCGGTTTCTCGACGCTCTCGCTTCCTACGGGTGCAGCGACCGGTTGGAACGTAGTCGACTGGAATGCCGTGCAAACGCAGGTGCCCGGGAACGTCGCCTTCGTGCACCGCAACCTCGGCGGCTATGGGATGGCGCAAAGCACGGGCGCATTCACCTGGATGGAGCCGGAGACCCTTTCCAACTTCACCGCCGGCTTCGACGACACGATCGAACTCGACTGGTTCTATTCCAATACCCTGAAGACGTATCCATCGATGACGTCATTCGGCGCGGTTTGGAAGGGTTTCGATGACACCATCGCATCTTGGTCCCCTGCCGGCGGGCGCCATATCGACCAGAACTGTGGACAGACCTGGCTCAACACGTTCGCCAAGATCAATCAGTACTACTCGCCCAACAATCAACTTCCCGCCCTGCAACTGGTCACGTGGAATGACTACGAGGAGGGGACGGAGGTCGAGACCGGCATCGACAACTGCGTCACCGTGTCAGCGACCCTTAACGCGTCGCAACTGAACTGGACGGTGACCGGAAACGAGCAGGCCGTCGATCACTACACGGTTTTCGCCTCGCCCGACGGCACGGGCCTAGCTTCGCTAGGAGATTTCGGCACGGATACCCACGGCCTCGACCTGTCGTCGTTCACGCTTCCGGCGGGAACATACTCGATTTATGTGCAGGCAGTGGGCATGCCTTCGGTGCAGAACCACATTTCTACGGCTGTCAGTTACACCGTGGCTCCGCCGCCTCCTCCTCCAGCGCCTACGCCCACGCCGTCTCCCACACCCACTCCCACGGTTCAGAAGGCTGTCAGCCTCAGTGCTACGCCGCCTGCGCAGACAGTAACTGTGGGCCAGGCGGGCAAATTCACCTTAACCGTCGCGCAGACCGGCGCCACCGATCCCGTTCAACTCTCGTGCAGCGGACTTCCCGCCGGTGTCTCGTGCAACTTCAGCGCCAGCACGGTGACGCCGGATGCCGCTGGCACCCAGGTGCAACTTTCGGTGGCGACCGGAGCGGTGTCGGCCGCGAATCATCAGGATGCGCCGGCTCTCGCCGCTTTGTTCGGTGGCCTCGGCTTGTTCGGGATGGCGGGCGCACCCGGCGTGCTGCGCCGGCGTAAAGTCGCAGCACTCGCCTTCCTTGCGCTGCTACTGCTTTCGCAGATCGCCTGCGGCGGCGGCGGCGCTGCGGTAACCACTAGCGTCGCCCCTTCGAAACCGCCGACCGTCACGACCGCGACGACGTACACGATCACCGTGAATGCCGTCTCCGGCACGGTCGCGAAAACAACGATCGTCAGCCTGACGGTGAACTGATTCGAGATCGGGCATCGGGCCATCATCCGGTTCTCAGATGGCCCGATCACCCGATGGGGTTCGTCCTGTAATCTGGCCGCATGAAGATTGCAGTCATCCAGCAGCACGCGTCCCCCGATAAGCAGGAAAACGTAATGCGCGGCCTTCGCGCCGCCCGTGAAGCCGCGCGACAGGGCGCGAACCTGGTCTGCTTTGCCGAGTTGGCGTTGGAACAGTTCTATCCGCAAAAACCCGCTGGCGCGCGCCCGCACGAGTTGGCGGAACCCGTTCCTGGACCGACGACCGAACGATTCCAGGCACTCGCCCGCGAGATTGGCATCGTGATCGTGCTGAACCTATACGAAAGTGACGGCGCAAACGCCTACGACTGCTCGCCCGTGATCGATGCCGACGGCACGCTCCTCGGCCGCACGCGCATGGTGCATATCACCGACTACCCCTGCTTCCACGAGCAGGGCTACTACACACCCGGCGACACGGGCGCCCCCGTGTACAAAACGCGCGCAGGAAACATCGGCGTTGCTATCTGCTACGACCGCCACTATCCCGAGTACATGCGAAAGCTGGCGCTGGCCGGCGCCGACCTTGTCGTCGTCCCGCAGGCTGGCGCGATCGATGAATGGCCGGAGGGTCTGTACGAGGCCGAGTTGCAAGTCGCAGCTTTCCAGAACGGTTACTTCACTGCTCTTTGCAATCGGGTCGGCGTGGAAGATTGCCTGACTTTTGCCGGGGAATCGTTCGTCTGCGCGCCCGACGGGCGTGTGCTCGCGCGCGCACCGAAAGGTGAAGACTTCATCCTCTACGCGGACCTCGATCTGGCCGCCGCCCGCAACTCGCATGCGCGGCGGCTCTTCCTGCGACACCGGCGGCCGGAGCTTTACGCGGAGTGGTTTGCGAAGCCGTAAGGCCGATGAATTGCCTCTTGGCGCCTCAAGCCGGAAGCCTCACGCTCAACTCCGTCACACTCCGCCGCGACCTCCGTCACATACAAGGTTCTATCGCGGGCCTATGAGAGAGTTCCATGGACGTCGCTGAACTCGGCCACGCGCTCGAAGATTTTCTCGCCGACCATCCGCGCGTTACCGTCGCCGAGGAAGACGAGGTCGTCTTCACCCTGCCCGGGGCTCGCTACTCCATTTCCGGAGACGGCGGTAAAGCGCTTCTTCATCTGTGGTCCGCCGAGCGCAACTTCGTCCGGCGCGTCCTTGAATTGAAACCGCGTGTAAATGAGCTGACGCTCAAGGTGCAGCGCTTCGGACAGGCGCGGCCAAGCGTTCTGCACGTGCTCGCCGAGGGCGAACGTTCCTCGCCCGGATCGCGGGCCGCCGAACGCGCTTCGCACCGCCATTTGCTCAAGCGGGTTCTCGAACGCGAATTCCCCGACTACCACGCCGGACGCTTCACCTCCGCCATGGACCTGGAGAAATCGTTCGGACCGGTTTACGCCCGCGGGGTGCTGCACCGGGGCCAGTCGGCGCTGGCGGTGCTCGGGGTCTGTGATGCGGAACCGCAACCCTCGGTGGACGCCGCGCTCACCACCGCCCTGCTCTGGCTGGGGGCCGTCCGCGAAACGACCCGTCAATGGACGGAAGGCCTTGTGCTCGTCATCCCCGCAGGACGGTCGGCCGTCATTCGCGCGCGGCTTGCCTGGCTGGCACGAGGCGCCGGACGCATCCGGCTGTTCGAGCTCGAAGAGCGTGAAACTTCGCTGGTTGAAATGGACGCCTCCGACGGCGGAAATATCCAGACGCGCCTGGTCCATCGCTCCGATGACGCCGCCGTCGAGGTGCGCTTCTCCGAGCCCATCGCGAAGATCTGCACCCTGTTGCCCGACTGCGAACTGCACGCTCCCTCCGCCGCCGAGCTGGTGTTTCGCTATCGCGGGCTGGAATTCGCGCGCTCGCACGTCGTGACCGGCAACGGTTTTCGCCGCGTCATCGAAACCACCTTCGGAATCGGCCCGGAGGAGACACCTCTCTCGGAGGAAACCGAACCGCAACTGGCGAGTCTTGTGGAGCGAGTGCGTAATGGACGCCAGTCGCTGCCCTGCGCGCGCGACCCGCTGTGGCGCGTGGCGCCAGAGCGATGGCTGGAATCACTGGTGGTGCGTGATGTCGCGGCGATCGATCGGAGGCTCGATCCCCGCTTCGTCTATTCGCAGGTTCCGGCGTTCTCCGCCGGCGACCGCGCCATGATCGACGTGCTCACCTGCACCCGCGATGGCCGCCTCGCGGTGCTGGAACTGAAAGCCTCCGAGGATCTGCACCTTCCGCTGCAAGGCCTGGATTATTGGGCGCGCGTCCGCTGGCACAACGAGCGCGGCGAGTTCCAGCGCTTCGGCTATTTTGCCGGACGCGAAATCTCGAAGACTTCCCCGCTGCTCTTCCTGGTCACGCCCGCGCTACATCTTCACCCGGAATGTGAAACGCTCTTGAAATATCTTGCGCAGGAAGTGGAATGGGAGATCGTCGCCGTGGATGAACGCTGGCGGGAGAAGCTATCGGTCGTCTTTCGGAAGCACGCATGAGAAAGATAGCCACAGAGGACACAGAGGGTTTGAAAAGTAATTCCTCTGTGTCCTCCGCGTCCTCTGCGTCTAATCCCCGGCTCCTTGGACTTTTCGCACCGCCTGTCCCGGCGGCAGCGCATCGCGCATTTCGCGCACGGTTTTCTTCAGCACCTGGTGCCGCACCTGCGGAGCGATCTCCGCCAAAGGCTCCAGCACAAACCGGCGCTCGTGCATCGCCGGATGAGGAACGGTGAGTTCTTGCGTGTCGATGACCGCTGTGCCGAATAGCAGCACGTCGATATCGATGGTCCGCGGTCCCTTCGCCACGGTTCGCCGCCGTCCCATTCTCTGCTCGATCCTGAGCAGCGCCGCCATGAGCTGCCGGGGAAGCGTATCGGTCTGGAGGGCTACGACGCAGTTCAGAAACCAGCCTTGTCGGGTGAACTCGACTGGTTCCGTCTCGTAGATCGACGACACGGCGCTCACGTCGCCGAGCTCGCGCAATGCTTCGATCGCCGCCGATAGGTTCTCGGCGCGATCACCCAGATTGGAGCCGAGCGAGAGGTAGACGTTCTTTCGCATGAGTCGTGAGTCGTGAGTCGTGGGCTTGAGCGTGAGGAACAGCGAGCACATCAACCCTGTTCGTAGTGTAGCGTGAGTCATAAATCGTGAAGCAGAACAGACGTCATACCTCATACCTCAAGCCTCACGCCTCCTGCCTCATATCGTTTACTATGCGCAGATGGACATGACGTGCCTGCTGCTGACACGTGACGACCAGGTGATCCGCGTCCTCCGCCGCCTCATCGAGGATATCGAGATCCACCTTGAGGTTTTCACCGGCGCGGATAAAGCGGCAGAGGAAATGGAGCGCCGCAAGTTCGACGCCATCCTCATCGACTGCGACGATGTGCACAACGCCATCACCGTCCTGTGCAGTGTTCGCATGACCGCCGCCAACAAAACTTCGACCGTGTTTGCCATCGTGAACGGCATCACTGCCGTTACCAGCGCGATTGATCTCGGCGCCAACCTCGCGCTGGAGAAGCCGATCGACGAGTACAAGGCCCGCCACGCGCTCAAGTCCGTCCACAGCCTCATGGTCCAGGAGCGTCGCCGTTACTACCGCTTCGCGGTGGACATCGCCGTCACGATCCGCTTCGACGACAAGGAAAAGGGCAAGGAAGTTCGTCGCGAGGTGCTCGCCACCGCCATCAATCTCAGCGAGGGCGGGATGGCTATCAAGGTGAAGTCCACCTTGCCGCAGCGGGTCCGCACGGTCATGCTTAAATTTGTGATGCCGGGATCGCAGGACTGGATCGAAGTCAACGGCTTGATCGCCTGGGCGGACGAGACTGGCCACGCCGGTCTCCGCTTCGAGAACATGCCGTTCACCTTGCGCGAGCGCCTCGCCAAGTACCTGAAGGAAGCCGCTCCGGATCCGCCCACGCGCAAAAGCTGAGCGACAAGCTGTTAGCCTTTAGCCTTTAGTGAGAGGTGACGCCCGCGCTTCCCGAGCGTTTAAAGTTAACGCCGCAGAACCATGTTCCTTCCTCTGCGTCCTCCGCGTCCTCTGCGTCTAGTTTCAGGTAACACCGAAAAGCCCTCGCATTTTCGCGAGGGCTTTTCATCCCAATGGGCGACTGATCTTTACTTCTTGGCCGTTTCGGCCTTCGCGTACTTGCGGCGGAAGCGCTCCACGCGGCCGGCTGTGTCCACCAGCTTCTGCTTGCCGGTAAAGAACGGGTGGCAGGCGGAGCAGATTTCTACGTTGATGTCCCCGCGGTTGGTCGAGCGGGTGGTGAACGTGTTCCCGCAGGCGCAGTGCACGCGCACTTCGTGATAGTCGGGATGGATTGCTGCCTTCATGAAACTTCGGCGTCCTTTCGCGAAAACTCTATTTTACTGGAAAAAGACGCATTCCGGCAACCGTGGCCACCCTAGCGCTCCGGGAAGCGCCGCTCGATCGCCTGGATCATCTCAGACGGGTCGCGCATTTTCTCGAATACGCCATCCGATACACCACGCAGCTCTTGCGGCTCCCAGCCTTGCGGGGTCAGCAGGTAAACGGGCGCGGCGGGGAACTTGCTGCGCAATTTCGCTATGGTTTCGCGCGCCGGCAGGTCGTGCACATCCACGTCGTAGAGGATGAAATCGATCGAGTGCTGCTCGGCGAGCTCCAGTGACTGCCGCGCGGTGACCGCGCTGATGCAGTTGAATCCGGCCGTTTCCACCAGCATCTTGCGCGTGGACAGGCTGGTTTGTCCCGCTTCTACGATCAAGGCCACGAGCTTCTTCCTGGCGCCATCGCTCATGCCGCGTAGGATGTTGGAACAGCGCTGCAACTTTGTACGTCAGCAGCCGCCAACACCAGAAAAATCGGCCTGCGCCGGGCACTTCTGCGCCCGGCGTCAGGGCGAACAGCTCAGGGCCGGCTACTTGCTGCGCGAAACTGCTTTTTTCAGCTCGATGCCGGGCGTGAACTTGGCCACCCGGCGGGCGGCGATCTTGATGAGCGACCCGGTCTGCGGGTTGCGGCCGTTGCGCGCCTTGCGCTGCGACACGTTGAATGTACCGAATCCAACGATGGTCACACGCTCGCCCTTTTTTAAAGCGGCGGTGACACTGTCCACCATCGTCTCGATCGCGGTTGCGGCTTGTGTCTTGTTGCAGCGGGCGGCAGAGGATATGCGGTCAATCAGGTGGCCTTTATTCATGGTGGTCTCCTGGAAAGGTTGCGGGCACCCCACCCGCTGGAATGCGCGCTATTAGGCCTTCCCGAATCGGGAATGTCAACGGGAATCTTGCAAAAATCGCGAGCACCGGGGGATTTGACGCAGAGGACACAGGGGACGCAGAGGAACAAATTTCAAAAACCTCTGCGTCCTCCGCGTCCTCTGCGACGAAGTCCTTGGTCACTTCGCTCGAAGCAGCAGCACCGGCACGCTGATGCGGTGCTGGACGCGCGTGGCCGTCGTCCCCAGGAACAGGTCGGCAAGGAAACGATGGCCGTGCGTGCTCATCGCCACCAGGCTGCACCCCTTCTGTTCCACCCATTTCACGATTTCGTCGGGCGCGTTGCCGTAGGCGAGCTCCGCATCGGCGGGAATTCCGGCAGCCTCGAACTCCAGGCGCACCTTGGTCAGGTACGCGGTATCTTCGGCGATTTCCGGGCTGACGGCGTCGGCGCCATAGGTGCGCGCGGCCCAGCCGTCGGCGACGTGCAGCAGCACGACGCGGCTATGCGCCAACGCTGCGAGACTTTTCACGTGCTCAATGATCGCCCGGTCGGTCGGCGTGCCGTCCACGGTAACGAGAATGGTTTCGTACATAGTCGCTTCATCTGGTGATCTGCTGATCTGCTGATCAATGTCCGGCCGGGTGCAGATCGCCAGATCACCAGTTCAACAGATCAGCAGATTACCCTATCCTCCCACAATCACCCTCCACGCCTCGCGCAACGATTCGGGCAGGCCGTAGAGGTCCATCGCGGTAATCAACACCGCGGTGCTCCATCCGGCGATCATCAGGAACCATCCATTCTTCCACTTGCCCATACGTTTTCGCGAGCTGGTGAATTGCAGCAGCGGAAACATCGCAAACGGCA
>JBOGLI010000340.1:0-3277 GCA_050746165.1 Terriglobales bacterium
CCTTAGGTCGGCGTCAACGTGGCCCATCATCTCGGCAAAAATGCCTGGGTCCGTGGCCTGGTAGCCGCGCCCGGAAAAAATCTCTCGAAACCGCGTTCGCACGCTGACGTTCGACCACGTCGTGTCCATCTTCTGGTCGAAATCGAAGTCGAGGTCGCCGTAGCGCAGGCGCCGCCGAGACGGAAGGAGGTCGCGCAGGAACTCACCGAACCCTCGTGCCAGCCGCCGGGCCGTTCCCGCGACGCCATACAGCCGTAGGGAATCACGCACCAGGGCGCGGTAACTGAAGGTTGATTCCGCCACGGGAGAATTGTAGTGCCGTGGGACGACCGTCATCCGGCCAGGTTGTATTCTGGTCTCATGCCGAGTCCATTCGACGCGCTCCGGCGCGAGAAGTACATCGACCTTGTGACTTACCGCAAATCGGGCCTGGCAGTGCACACGCCCGTATGGTTCGCCGAGCATGACGGTCGCCTTTACGTGATGACCCGCAGTGATTCCGCCAAGATCAAGCGCGTTCGTAATAACGCCACCGTTGAGGTCGCGGCTTGCACGATGCGTGGCCGCCGCACCGGCCCGCCCATGGCCGCTACCGCGAGGATCGGCGATTCGCTTGAACCCGGTCGCAGCCTGATCCGCCGCAAGTATTGGCTCGCCCGCTTGCCCGTCTGGAGCCGCCAGAACATCTATCTCGAGATCACGCCCGTTGCCCGCGACGTTGTGCTACCGTGATGCCCAACGTGCATGCTTGACATCCTCATATTGCTGGCGGCGCTCGCGCTGCTTTGCGCCCCCGGCATACTTGTCTGGAGCGCCTATCATCCAGAGGGCGACCGCGTTGAAACGTGGACGTGGGGAGCGACGGCGGGATTGGCCGCCGCGGTTCTGCTGGCATTCTATGTATCGCTGGTCCGGCTGTCGTGGTTCTGGCCCGCATGGGCCGCGTGTGGACTGGCAGCGCTGGCTGCCCATTCATTGCATCGCCCGCCGGCTCGCAGGAATGGAGAACGCTCGGTTCTGCTCATTCTCGCGCTCGTTGCCACCTCGCGTTTTCTCCCGGTCTTATTTCAGGCCGCTCCTCTCGGATGGGACCCCGCTTTTCATCTGCTCCTCGCCAGGAAACTCCTGCTGCTGGACCATTCCTTCTCAGACTGGACACCCTTTGCGCCCGTAGCTCTTAATTACCCACTGGGAAGCCACGTGCTCGTCGTGGTGCTGACGCGACTGACGCACCTGTCGCTGCACCGCGTTTTTCAGTTGCTGATGCCGGCACTCGGCGTGCTCTCGACGGCGCAAATCTATTGCCTCACGCGCGCCCTGTTCTCCTCCGACGACGCAGCCTCGTACGCGGCGATTGCCTACGGTTTTTGGGCGTACCTCGGCAGCATCGGTTATTACGTCTGGGGCGGACTGCCGAATGAACTCGGCATGGCATTTCTGATCGCCGCGATTGCCATCCTTCTGCAACGCGACTGGACAAGGATCAGCGTAGCCTTCTGTGCGATGTTCCTGGCGGGAGCGGTTGTCGTCCACCATCACGTGACGCTCGTCGCCGGGCTGGTTGTGCTGATCGCGCTCATCTGGCGAAAATCGACCGGCTTCGATATCCGCCGCCCACTGGCCGCGGTTGCGTTGCTCGCCGCGCTCGCGGCCCCAGTGTGGCTGGGATTAGCTGCGCGTGCGCTTACGCTCGCTCAAACGAACGTCCTCCACAACAAGGAAACGTACACGTTAGCCGGCCTCACCACCGACCTCGGCATTCTCCTGGTCGCATTCGCCCTGGCGGGAATGGTCCTCCTCTGGCGCACTCAACGGAAATCTGCGGCGTTCCTGCCGGCCATCTGCGCCATGCTCGCGGCAGGCTACTTGGTTTGCGGCCCCCTGTACCGCGCCTACAGCGAATATCGTTTCGGCCAGCCCTTCGTGAGCTTCGCGCCCTCGCGCTTCATTACCGATCTCGCCTACTTCCTGAGCGTCTTCGCCGGGTACGCGATGTGGAGGTGCCAGACCTCCCTCGGGCTGTCTCATAGGAAGGCTGTCTGTGCGGCGCTGGCACTCGCCCTGACCAAAGTGCCACAGTGGCGGAATCTGTACGTCGCAGGTCCTTCGGCCGGGCAGTGGCGGGCGTACCAATGGATCGATCAAAACACCCTGCCTGGCGCCATCGTAGATAATCGCGACCCGTGGGCTGGCTACGTGACCTGGCGGCAGACTACGCAGCCGCCGTTACCCGACTCCGAACCTGTACCGCCGGAGTTAACCATCGCACCCGGGGACCCTGTTTACTCACTCGCTGCTCCCGGCGGCAGGATTAGCAACGGCCAGGTCGTGTGGACCGATGCCTCCGGTTGGTCGGTGATCGACCTCTCCAAGCGCGCTGCCACACGCTGAGACTGGCACACACTGGCGCGGCGTGTCATCGCGCGTCGTGCAACTTTTATTTCTGCTCCGCATCTATCTACCGCGTACGTAAATCGCATCGACGATGCTGAGAAGTTGGGCTCTAAAATGGCAACCACACCCCAGGTGACCGATCCCCAGTTCGTGAAGAAGCTCAAAACTACCCTCGAAGGCCGTGCGGAGGAGTTACGCCGCGGCATCGCCCGTACCCAGGCGCAAGGGCGCCAGGTGGAAGGAGGGCTGATGGGCGACGCCCTCGACCGCTCCATCACCGATTCGACCAAGGAATATCTCTTTAACAAGAGCACGCAGGAACGCCGGCTTCTCCGCCTCACCGAAACGGCCCTGCGCCGTATGGACGAGGGATCATTCGGCGAATGCGCGAACTGCGGCAACTCCATCAATCAGAAGCGGCTCGAAGCTGTTCCCTGGGCGCAGTACTGTGTTCCCTGCCAGGAAAAATTCGAGCGCGGTGAGCTTGCCGAGGATTAGTTGTTCGAGCTGAGCTGCTGAGCGGTCCTTGCGCTCGCCCGATCGCCGGACTTCTTTAGCTCCCGCCAGGTTTCCCGCTGGAAGAAGCTCCCTTCGACGTTCTCTTCCATCTCCAGGAACATCGGCCAGGGCACGGTGAATGACATCGCGGTTGCGCCCAGCGGCCCTCGCGTGTTCACCCGGGCGGAAAGGTCGGTTAGACCCACCAGCGCGCGTGGGTGCTCCCTCTCCAGTTCGCGGTAGGACAGGATGCCAATCACCTGGCATGCAGCGGTGAAGGGTATGCCGACGTTTTCGATCTCCGGCCGCGTGTAATTCGCCAACACGATAAGCGCGGATAAGGCGTCGGGTTCCACGAAGAAAGTGACGCTCTTCACTTCATCGA
>JBOGLI010000341.1:0-6849 GCA_050746165.1 Terriglobales bacterium
TCCCCGGACTGTTCGCCTGCGGTGAGTGCGACTACTCCATCCATGGCGCCAACCGTCTGGGCGCGAATTCGCTGGTGTCGTGCATCTATGGCGGTTTTCTCGCCGGTCCGAATTCGGTGAAGTACGCGCGCGGACTGCAGGGCGCGACGGCGGACGGAGCGTACGACGCAGAGCGCAAGCGCCAGGAGGACATCAACGCCCGCCTGATCTCCAACCAGGGCGACGAGAACCCGTTCAAGATCTGGCGGGAGTTGGGCGACCTGATGACGCGCAACGTCACCGTCATCCGCTACAACAAGAACCTGCAAGACACGGACGCCAAGCTGGTTTCGCTGCTGGAGCGCTATCGCCGGGTGAACCTGAGCGACAAATCGAAGTGGGCGAACAGCACATTCACCTTTGCGCGCGAGCTTTACAACATGCTGCAATTGGCGCGCGTCATAGCCAAGGGCGCCGGCATGCGCGACGAATCCCGCGGCGCACATTACAAGCCGGACTTCCCCGAG
This sequence comes from Terriglobales bacterium, assembly GCA_050746165.1. Lineage (GTDB taxonomy): Bacteria > Acidobacteriota > Terriglobia > Terriglobales > Acidobacteriaceae > DAISJI01. The sequence goes on from JBOGLI010000341.1 coordinate 507, forward strand.
CGCGATGACAAGAACTGGATGAAGACGACCAAGGCCTATTTCGCGCCCGATGCGGATGAGCCGCGCTTCGAGTTCGAGGCGGTAGATGCGAGCCTTCTCCAGCCCCGGCCGAGGAAATATTGATGTCGATCCTGCCGCAGCCACGGCCAATGTCGAAGACTTACACCGGCGCCGCGTGCGTGGTGTACCTGGCGTTGGCGGGATACATTGCGTACCGCGGTTACGCCGAACACCGGCACATTCTTTGGGTGTTCGCGTTTGTGCTGGTCGCGGCCGCGGTAGCCAGGCTGATGAAGATGCGCCGGGTCGCCCAGGCGCAGCCGCCTGTGCCCCGGACAGGCGAGGACAAGGTGGAACTGTTCACGAAGCCGAAGGATTTTTAATGGACCGCGCGGCCAGTTCGACGCTCGCGATTCTCGATATGGTGCTGGGCGTGGCTATGCTGATCGTCGCGCTGTGGCTGCATCTGGTGATTCCGGGCATGCCGTTCGCCCTGATGATTCTGGGCGGGCTGTTGCTGGTAATCAGCGGATTTTATTATCGGTGAGTAATAAGTAATGAGTATTGAGTAATAAGGAAGAACGGCGCTCCACAACGCAAGTCTCATTACTTATTACTCAATACTTATTACTTGCTCGAATACGGACTCAAATCAATGGCTGATAGACAAATCGTCCTCAAAATCAAGCGGCAGGCGGAACCGAACGCGAAGCCTCATTGGGAGGAGTTCGCGATCCCTTACAAGCCGAACATGAACGTGATCTCCGTCCTGATGGAGATCGCGCTCAACCCGGTGACGCGCGACGGCCGCGCCAGCACCCCGATCGTTTACGACTCCAACTGCCTGGAAGAGGTCTGCGGTTCCTGCGCGATGCTCATCAACGGCCGGGCGCGTATGGCTTGTTCCGCGCTGGTGGACAACCTGGAGCAGCCCATTAAGCTCGAGCCGTTCAGCAAGTTCCCCGTGGTGCGCGACCTCTCGGTCGATCGCAGCGTGTTGTTCGAGAACCTGAAAAAGGTAAAGGCCTGGGTGCCGATTGACGGCACCTATGATCTGGGACCGGGCCCGCGACTTCTGCCCGAGGTTCAGGAAGAGGCGTACCCGCTCTCGCGCTGTATCTCGTGTTGCTGCTGCATGGAGGCGTGTCCGCAGTTCAACGAAAGCACCGGGTTCGTTGGGGCGGCGGCCATCTCGCAGGCGCGGTTGTTCAACATGCATCCCACCGGCGCGGTCCTCAAGCGCGACCGCCTGTATGCCCTGATGGGCGACGGCGGCATCCAGGAGTGCGGATATGCGCAGAACTGCGTCGAAGTCTGCCCCAAGGACATTCCTCTGACCACTTCCATCGCGGCCACCGGCGGCGAGGTCATGAAACAGGCCATACTGGACCTCTTCCGGCGGTAACGAATCAGGGAATCGGGCGATCGGGCGATCGGGCCAATAGAAACCCACCAAAAGCCGCGGATTAACGCGGATACAGGCGGATTTAAGGCGAAGTAGTTTCTGATCCGCGTTCATCCGTTTAATCCGCCGCTTTGTTTTTTGTTCACCCGATGACCCGATCACCCGATTATTTTTCTGGTTCCTCGGGCGAATCCCTGAGATCAAATCCGGGGAAAACCAGTTACACTCCTCTGCATTCCAAGTAGTTGACGACGAGCCTGGGAGAACCTGTCTTGCGCGCCGGAAAACACATCGTCACCGCCTTCCTGATCTTCGCCGTCTGCACTCCGTCGTTTGCCCTGCACTCGCGCGCGCGCTATCACCGGCCAACTCACGTTCGTTCCAGCAGGCGCGTGGTCCGCTGGGTGCCGGTCGCGCTAAAGGGCTCCCACGATTCCCTGCTACGCCAGAACGAAGAAATCGACCGGCTGAACCTGGTGCGCATCCAGGACGATCAGCAACTCCAGCAACTCGTCGACACTGGTGACCTGGTCGCGGTGCCCTCCGATCGATACGTCCGCATCGACCCGCGCCTCGAGGAAGACCACCGCTTCTGCCGGACCTGGACGCGCGACTTCGTCAGCGACATGGGCGAGGCCTACTACAAGGAATTTAAGCAACCGATCCAGATCAACTCGGCCGTGCGTACGGTGGAGCAGCAGGAAAAACTGATTCGGTACAACCATAATGCCGCACCTGCGGAAGGCCCACTTGCCTCTTCGCATTTGGCCGGCCTGACTGTCGACATCGCCAAGCACGGCCTGAACCGCCGTCAGCGCAAGTGGATGGAGCAGTACCTGGTTCGCATGCGCGACCTGGGCCTGATAGAAGCCGCCGAAGAGCGCAAACAGGCCTGCTTCCACGTCATGGTCTCCGAACGCTATGCGACATGGCGCCAGCCGGAAAAGGTCGCATCGCGATAAGGTCGGCGCTCGATTCACTGTTCTTCTTTCCCGCCTTCGTGTAGATTTCCATCAGTATTTCAGTATGTCAGTATTTCAGTCATACGGTGACGCGCTCGCGCCCGCCTACTGACATACTGAAATACTGACATACTGAAATACTGATTTCACCGACATACCATTTGACCAACATGAACATTCCCGACCTTCTCCTGCTCTCCGCCACCGTGCTACTTTGCGCCACCGCCTTCGCCCAGAACGCCGACACCGGCCCGAAGGTGTCTCCCGAGGCGCGCCGCATCCAGCAGTCCGCGATCGTCATCGATACGCATGCCGATACGCCCGGCCGTTTTGTCGACGAGAACTTCAATCCGTCGAATGACGCCGGAAAGGGTCACTGGGACCTTGCCAAGGTCAAAGAAGCCAATCTCGGCGCCGAGTTTTTCTCCATCTGGGTGGACCCGAAGAAGTACCAGGGCAAGTACGTGCAGCGCGCGCTCGACATGATCGATTCAGTTTATGAAACCACGCGCAAGCATCCCGACCAGATGATGATGGCGTACTCCGTGTCCGATATCGAGCGCGCTCACCAGCAGCACAAATTGGCGTCGCTGATCGGCCTGGAGGGCGGCCACGCGATCGACAACAACATTCGCATTCTGCGGGACTATTACCGCCTCGGTGTCCGCTACATGACGCTGAGCTGGGCCAATACCAATGAGTTCGCGGATTCCTCGGGCGACATGGACAAGGCGGACGTCCAGCACCACAACGGCCTCACCGATTTCGGCAAGCAGGTCGTGCTGGAGATGAACCGGCTCGGCATGCTCGTGGACATCTCCCACGTCGCCGACAAGACCTTCTGGGACACGCTGGCGACGAGCAAGGCGCCGGTGATCGCCTCGCATTCTTCTTCTAGAGTCGTCACCAACCATCCCCGAAATCTGACCGACGAGATGCTGAAGGCGGTCGCGAAAAACGGCGGCGTCGTGCAGGTGAACTTCAACTGCGGGTTCATCGACCAGAACTATCTCGACGCATACACCAAGTGGAACCAGCAGCGCATGGCCCAAGGCAAGGCGGACAGCACCTACAGCACCGAAGTCACGCCCAACATCCCGCGCCCGCCGTTCAAGAGCTTGATCGATCACTTCGACCACATTGCGAAAGTCGCGGGCGTGGACCACGTGGGCATCGGCTCCGATTTTGACGGTGTTGATTGCCTGCCATCGGGCATCGACTCGGTCGGCGACCTGCCTAAGATCACGCAGGCCCTGCTGGATCGCGGATACAGTCCGGACGATCTGCAGAAAATCCTCGGTGGAAATCTGCTCCGGGTTTTCGCCGACGCCGAGCGCGTCAGCCGGCAAATGCAATCGGATTCCAGGCAGCAACACTGATTAGGTCGCGACACGGGCGTTATGATTCGTGCATTAAAATAGGCGCGTCGCATCATCCGCCGCCCGCAAGCGGCGCACTCGAGGAACTCATGCGTAAATCGATTCTGATCGCCTTCCTGCTCGCCCCTGCGCTGTTGCTCGCGCAGACGGCGCCCACCGAAGGCACGCCCAACGATCCGAAAGCCATTTTCCACACGACCGCTGGAAATATCACCTGCACGCTCTTCAAGGAAAAGGCGCCCGTCACGGTTGCTAACTTCATCGGGCTGGCTACGGGCAAGAAAGCATGGACAAATCCCGTCTCACACGCGAAGAAAGTCAACACGCCGCTCTATGACGGCACGATCTTTCATCGCGTCATCCCGAATTTCATGATCCAGGGCGGAGATCCCGCCGGGAATGGCAGCGGAGATCCTGGATACATGTTTCGCGACGAGTTTTCCGACTTGACCTTCGACCGCCCGGGCCGCCTCGCCATGGCGAATTCTGGCCCCAACACCAACGGCTCGCAGTTCTTTATCACCGAGGTCCCCACGCCGCATCTGAACGGCAAGCACACGATCTTCGGACAATGTGAGCCAGTCAGCCTGGTGGCGGAAATCGCGCGCAAGCCACGCGACCCGGCAACCGACCGGCCATTTAATCCTGTCCGGATCACGCACGTTCAGATCATTCAACCCGGAGCGGCGGCGCCGCACCCGAAGCAAACCACTCCGGCAGTCAAAAGGAAAGCGGCACCAGCAAAGTCAACGCCGAAAAAATAATCCGGTGGCTGCTTTTGCGCATCCGCTTTTGGTTCCAGTGATCCAGGCCCGGTGACGAATCGTGTTACGGCCGATCTAACTCTTAACGCGTGACACGGCGCTTTCCGTCCCGTTCACGCCATCAACGACCAGAAAGAAAGGAAATGTATGGCACGCGAAGCGGGACTGTACGCGGAGTTTGAAACCTCGGAAGGAAAAATCGTTTGCCGGCTCTTCGAGAAGGAGGCGCCCAAGACGGTCGCCAACTTCGTGGAGCTGGCAGAAGGAAAACGCGAATGGACCCATCCGGTCACACGCAAGAAATCCAGCGACCGGCTCTACGACAGCACAATTTTCCATCGTGTCATTCCCAACTTCATGGTCCAGGGCGGCGACCCGGCCGGCACGGGCTTCGGCGGCCCGGGGTACAAGTTCGAGGACGAAACCAAGGGTTCGCCCTACAAGTTCGATCAGCCGGGCAAGCTGGCCATGGCCAACGCTGGCCCGAATACCAATGGCTCGCAATTCTTTATCACAGTCGCGGCCACTCCCTGGCTGACCGGCAATCACACGATTTTCGGGGAGGTCGTCGAGGGCATGGACGTGGTCAACAAGATCGTCGGTGTGCCGCGTAATGCACAGGACAAGCCGAACAAAGACGTAACTATTAAATCGGTGAAGATCGAACGCGCCTGAACGGCTGCAGGGCAACAAGATACCTGTTGCCAGCAGCCGGTCCATCGCCTATTATCAATGTTCGACGCAACGCCCGCTTCGGCGGGCGTTTTGCTTTGAGTAAAATCCGAACCGCCCGGTTGTGACCCACGTCACGGCCGGGCGGTTTTCTTTTGGAGCAAACAATGATGACGACAATCAGTACAGCGGCCGCCGTGGCGCTGGCCGCGATTTGCGCTTCCGCTCTCTCCGGCCGCGCGCACGCACAGAACTCCGACTTCCACGCCCAGCGGGTGGTCCGGACGGCGCACCTGAATTTCCAGGCTGCGCCGGAGGTGGTCTTTCCGCTCTTTACCCCGCTTGGCGAGAAACACTGGGCCAAGGGGTGGGACCCGAAGTTGCTCTACCCTGCCGATGGGAACCCGGTCGAGGGCATGCTGTTTTACACGGCCGACCACGAGGGCACCTGGTGGTGGCTGACCCGCTACGATCCGGCGAACCACACGGTCGAGTACCACGTGGTAGCGCCCGCCGGCCTGGCACGCAATATCCGCGTCCAATGCGCGGTAAAGGGCGGCGGAACAGAAGTAACGGTCACCGACACGTACATCGGACTCAACGAGCACGGGAACGAGTTCGTCCGCTCCCTCGATGAGGCTTCCTATGCACAGAAAATGAAAGGGTGGGAGGCACCGATCAAGGCCTACCTGCAGCAATCGCGCTGAATGAACAAGTGCTCAGTGCGTAGTGCCAAGTTCAGAAGACAATCTGGCCACGGCCGGCTAAGCACTGAGCACTCTGCACTCAGGACTCGTTTTACACGCCGATAACGGCGACCAACTCCTTCACCGCCCCGGCACTCTTGTCGAGGGCGGCTTTTTCTTCGGGCGTGAGTTTGATCTCAATGATCTGCTCAATACCCTTCTCGCCCAGCTTGCAGGGGACGCCGACGTACAGGCCATGGATGCCGTATTCGCCCTCGAGATACGCTGCGCAGGGCAGGATCTTCTTCTTGTCCTTCAGAATCGCTTCTGCCATCTCCGCCACTGCGGCGGACGGCGCGTAATACGCCGAACCGGTCTTCAGGTACTTCACGATCTCGGCGCCGCCATCGCGCGTGCGCTGCACCAGCGAAGCCAGCCGATCCGGCGCAATCAGCTCCGTAATCGGAATTCCCGC
>JBOGLI010000342.1:0-6026 GCA_050746165.1 Terriglobales bacterium
AGGAACAGGAGATGGCCGGAATTTCAACATCTGGACCATTCAACAGGATGGCACCGGAGCGCAGCAGATCTCGCACGGTACCCTAGACGAATTTCCGACTTGTTCGCCCGACGGAAAATGGCTGTTCTACATTGACGGGGACGCCAGGAAGCTGATGAAAGTTCCGATCAGCGGCGGAACCGCGCAGAGCGTCGGTAGCGCTCCTTCGGATACCACCGGGGGCCTTGATCTATCGAAGGACGGTAAGACCGTTCTCCTGGGGACATACGATTTCAAGCTGCGCAAGCCCGACATATCCCTCGTTGACGCTGATAGCGGCCGTGTATTGCGCATTCTGCAATACGATCCCCGCCACGTGGGCCGGCTTTGCCTCAGCCCGGATGGAAAGGGCGTTGTTTATTCGATCTACGAGAAAGGCGCCGGCAATCTCTGGTTACAGCCGCTGGACGGCGGCCCCGGGCGCCAGATCACGCACTTCACATCGTTGCGAATCTACTCGTACGCGTGGTCGGCGGACGGAAAACGCTTGGCGCTGGTGCGCGGCGACGATCCGTCGGACCTGGTCCTCGTACGCGAAAACAAGAATTAACCGCTCAGCCTGCGCTGCAGCAAGTGAAAGCGAATCGCTACTCGACGCAAGAGTAGGTCGCTCGGATTCCGTGCCGTGGGTTTGCTTTTGGCTATCGCTCTCGCCCTTGACCAAACCCCACCTGACCCCGAAACTGAAACTGAAACTGCGATGTCGCGTTCGACCAAAGCCCACGTCCTCCTCATCCTGACCACCCTCGTCTGGGGCGTGACCTTCGTCCAAATCAAGGACGCTCTCTCCGACATCTCCCCGCTCCTGTTCAATACCGTGCGCATGACGCTCGCCGCTGTGGCGCTGCTCATCATGTTTTCGCGCCGCCTGCGGACGCTCTCCCGCGGCGCTTTCCTGACGGGCTGCCTTGTCGGAACCTTCCTCTGGGCAGGGTACGAATTCCAAACCACCGGACTGGCGCTGACCACGCCTTCGAAGTCGGCCTTCCTCACCGGCTTCTCCGTCATCCTTGTGCCCGTCTTTCTCGCGCTGTTCTGGCGGCGCCGCGTCAACCGCTGGGTCGTCGCCGGCGTAATCACCGCCATGCTCGGCCTCTACCTGATGACGGTCCCCTCCGCGTCATCGGGGTGGCCCACGCAGCGCTCTTGGTGGCCCACCCAAGCCGGTTTTGCTTGGGTGGGTTCAGGACTAACTTCCATCAATCGCGGCGACCTGCTCACCATCGGCTGCGCCATTTTCTTCGCCCTGCAGATCATCAACATGGGTCGCGCCATGCAGAAGTACAAGTTCGAGCAGATCGCCACCCTGCAAGCCTGTGTCGCCGCCGTGCTGATGGCGATCAGTGTCCCGGTCCTCGAGCACCCGCACGTCATCTGGTCCTCGCGCGTGATCTGGGCGGTCCTCGTCACCGGACTGCTCGGCACTGCCGCCGCTTTCACCATCCAGGCGTGGGCCCAGCAGTTCACCGCCCCGACCTACACCGCGCTCATCTTTCTCTTAGAGCCGGTCTTCGCCTGGATTACGTCTTATGTCGTTCTGCACGAGCGCCTGGGCTGGCGCGCCGGGTTCGGTGCGCTGCTGATTCTGGGTGGGATCGTCGTCTCGGAACTGAAAGGTTCAGCCGCCGAACTCGCCGACGAAGTCGGTCCGCCGTCGGAACCGCACGAGCTAAAAGCCAACAGCTAGAAGCTAATAGCTGGTTTTCTAGCAACGAAATCTCCCCATTCGCGTCTAAGTAATTCGTGTAGCGGAGACTCAGCCGGGATCCAGCTCCTTTCCCCGCACCTCTTCTGCCCCACGGGACATGTACAATTTCCGGTTGGCTCTCATGAGCGGAGGAAAGAAGACCGTATGAATGCACGCGATCGCGCTTGGGCCCGGCTCAAGTCGCAACGCTGGGCCTCTACCTTGGGCGTCCTGGTGACGCTCGCTGTCGGTATCCTGATCGGCACCATCATCTCCTTCGGCGTTCGCGGCCAGGACAAGTCCGTCAACAGTTCCGACGCCACGCCCATCACCATCCCCTCGCCGAAGACGATGTCCAATGAGTTCTCGCGCATCGCCAAGCAGATTGAGCCGGCGGTTGTGAACATCAATACCGAGGGGACCATCAAGCATCCGGCCATGCGCGGCCGCCCCGCTCCCGGCAACCCCGACGACAACGGCGGCGGTGGCGATGAAGACCAGAACAATCCCTTTCAGGACTTCTTCGACCGCTTCTTCGGCGGACAAGGCGGCCCGCAGAACATCCCGACCCGCTCGCTCGGTTCCGGCGTGATCGTCGATCCGAAGGGCTACATCATCACCAACCGCCACGTCGTCGAAGGCGCGGACCGCGTTCGCGTGAAGCTCCCCGACGATCCCGAGGGTTCGCTCGGTCATGACGCCAAGGTCATCGGCACCGATCAGGAAACCGATCTGGCCGTCATTAAGATCGACATGAACAAGCCGCTCGCGGTGGCCAAGCTGGGCAATTCCGACGGCCTGACGGTCGGCGACTGGGTGCTCGCCGTCGGCAGCCCGTTCGGCCTGAATGCCACCGTCACGGCCGGCATCGTCTCCTACATCGGGCGCAACATCGTTCCCGCGCAGCAATTCCAGTCCTTCATCCAGACCGACGCCGCCATCAATCCCGGCAACTCCGGCGGCCCGCTCGTCGACATGAACGGACAGGTCATCGGCATCAACACGGCCATCATGACCGGCGGCCAGGGCTACGAAGGTGTTGGCTTCGCCCTTCCGGCCAACACCGTCGCCCAGGTCTATAACGCCCTGATCAGCCCCGAGCACAAGGTGGTTCGCGGCTCCATCGGCGTCGAATTCCAGGCAGTACAGAATCCGGCCGTCCTCCGCCAGTACGGGAACGGTCAGAACGGCGTCGTCATCAGTAACGTCGTCTCCGGCGGTCCTGCTGAACAGGCAGGCCTGAAGGTCGGCGATTCCATCGTCTCCGTGGACGGCAAGCCGGTGAAGAACGGCGACGCGCTCGTGGCCGACATCGCCTCCCGCAAGCCGGGCACCAAGGCAAGCCTGGGCTTTGTCCGCGAAGGCAAGCAACAAACCACCACCGTGACTGTCGGCAGCCGCTCCAAGCTGTGGGGCAGCCGGCTCGGTCTCGAGGGCGCCGAAGGCGGCGAGCAAGCGCAGCCGCAGGAAAGCAAGCTCGGCATCACCGTCCAGAACATCACCGCCGACATGGCCCAGCGCCTCGGCATCGGCCAGAAGGGCGTCATCGTCTCCGACGTGAAGCCCGGCTCGCCCGCCGACGACTGGGGCCTGCATCGCGGCGATGTCATCCTGGAGATGAACCGTCAACCGATTAACAACGAGGCCGATTTCCGGCGGCTAACCTCATCGCTCAAGAGCGGCGAGGACGTCGTCTTCCTCGTCCGCAGCGGACGCGGCGAAAACGCAGCTACCGCCTTCCTCGGCGGCACGCTGCCGTAAGTAGGGGTCAAGGGACAGGTGTCACGTAAGTAGGGGTCAAGGGACAGGGGTCAAGGGGCAAGGGAAGCTGTTGAAATCAAATCCCTTGTCCCTTTTCCCTGTCCCTAGACCCGTGTCCCGGCGTTCCGTGTCCCTTGTCCCTTGTCCCTTGCCCCTTGCCCCTTGTCCCTCAAAGTTACCTCCGCCCCCTGTCCGAACGTGACGTTGGAATCCCGCCATTCTTAAGGCAGCATGTACACCGCTTCAGGCCGTCTAAGGAGAAGACCTGAGTTGCTTCGGGCTATCGCCTTAAAGACTTGTTTTGTGCCGCTTCGATGAATAAAATCTGTGGCTCCGGCCGAATCTAGTGAGGTGTTGGTTGAATCAGCGATTTCGATTCATGGCGGTCATCCTGGCCCTATGCCTGGTCCCTGGGCTTGCCCAAGCCGGATCAAAGAAACCGGCCAAGTCGTCCGCCCACTCCACCAAGTCCGGCAAGCACGGTAAAACGTCATCGCACATCCGCCGCGTCAGCCACAAGTCGCGCGGCCAGCACGCTATGGACGGCGAACGCGTCCGCGAAATTCAGGCCGCCCTGATCCGCGAGCACTACATGGACGGCGATCCCAACGGCGTCTGGGACTCCCGCTCCAAGTCCGCCATGCAGAAGTACCAGGCCGACCAGGGCTGGCAGTCCAAAGTGGTTCCCGACTCCCGCGCGCTCATCAGGCTCGGACTCGGTCCGGACCACGCCGGCCTCCTCAACCCCCAAACCGCCGCCATCCAGCAACCCGTCCCCGGCGGCGGGAAATAGCTGCGCCCTTCCTGACTTTTAGCTCTCAGCCTTGGGTGGCCCACCCTAGCCGGTTTTGCTAGGGTGGGGACTCCGCGCATCGGACTCGCGCATCCGACTCTGCGTTCTCTGCCCCTCTGCGATCTCTGCGCTGTGCTTTTGCCCGGCGGTGTCCCGTCTTTTTATGTTGCATACGCAACATACTTATGTTGTCATAGCAACATGCAAACCGTCACCGACGACATTGTGTCAGCTATCTTGTGCCGAAGGGCCGTCAAGACCTTTGAGCCCGTCGAAATCCCCCCAGCGCTGCGCGAGCAAATCCTCGATGCCGCCCGCCATGCTCCTTCCAGCTTCAACTCGCAGCCATATCGTTTCTATTGGGTGGAATCTCCGGCCATGAAGGCGGCCACCGCGACACTCTGCCTTGACCAGAGGCCTGCGCAAACCGCCTCCGCACTGGTCGTAGCTGTGGCCGACATTGGTTCGCTGTCCGCAACCTCGCAATGCCAGTTGGAATGGATGAGCGAAAACAATTTCACCGACGAGAAGCTGCGCGACTACAGCCGCACGGCGAAAATCGGCCGCATCATTTTCATGCCTGGGCCGTTCGGCACGTTCGGCGCGCTCAAATGGTTCCTTTTCCGGCTGCTGAATTTCTGCAAGATCATGGGCATGCCGCCTCTCTCGCGGCAAAGCCAGTTCAAGTGGGCGACGAAGAGTACCGCGCTGGCCTGTGAGAACCTGATGATCGCCGCCGAAGCCTTGGGGCTCAATACCTGTCCGATGGAAGGCTTTGATGGCCGCCGGCTCTCCAGATTTCTCGGGCTCTCGTCCCGCTACCATGAGATCGTGATGGTGATTGCGATCGGAAGGAAATCTCGCAGCTACGTGGAACCACCGCAGTGGCGGCGCCCTCTCGATGCGACGGTAACCATTCTATGACCATCGTTCCGCAAAAAAGCGTTCCTGAAAACATCCTGAGCGATTCCGTACTTGCGCATATTGCCGCGGCCTACTTTTCGGTCGGGAAGAGGTTGGAGAGAAAAACGCAATGTTCGGCGACGCGCGGGTTCATCCTCTCGACATTTCGCGGCGATGCCACGCTCAATCAGAACCAGATCGCCACCCTTCTCGGTCTCGACCGGACCGTGGTGCATCGCGCCATCAAGTCAATGGTCAAGGAAGGACTCGTGTCGGAGAGAAAGGCCGAATCGGGCAGGGCCATTCATCTCGCCTTGACGCCGAAAGGCCGCAGCTACAGGAAACGTCTCATCGAAGCCAGGATCGCCGCCGACGATACAGTCCGCAAAGCACTCACACCCGCCGATCGCGCGACCCTTCTTCGGCTGTTGAAACAGATTGCCGAACTGGAGTTTTGACACGGCGCGCGCAGCGAGGAATCCGTTTTTCCCGTAGCACCGGCGTCCCGCCGGTCACGCCGCGCCAGACGTAACGCGCGCGTCTCGCCCGGTCACGCTGCGCTCGACCGTAGCACCGGCGTCCCGCCGGTCACCAGAATCCAGCCCAGGACGTAAGTCCCAGGTTTGCTCTCCGCGTTCTCTGCCCCTCTGCGTGCTCTGCGCTGATGTTTTGATTTCGTATCACGCACCGCGGCGGATCATGCAGCACTTGGCCATAACAGGTCTCGGCGTCCCAGAAAATTACCACTCAGTAAACCTCAGACGCTACCCCCACCCCCTCCCCGTTTTCCAAGGTGTCCCGAGATTGGCGTGGGGTATCCAAGGGCCATTCCAAGGGCATGCT
>JBOGLI010000343.1:0-11231 GCA_050746165.1 Terriglobales bacterium
GGCCAGAGTGAGGCGCTCACCGGAGGAGATGGCTTCGAGGCGCGCCACGAGGGCTTCCTCAACCGCCAGCTTGATGTCGGCGGCGATGGCGGGCGTGAGCGCCAACTGCATCAGCTCGAATGTATAGAGATTGCGGGTGACGGGCAGCGTGATGTGGCGCGGCGTCCGCGGATGCGCTACGACTGCCATGATGATCTTGCGATGCCGCATCACGGCGGCGTTATGCGACAGGTCATCAAGCACCAGCGGAGGAAGATCGCGGCGCTCGAGGAGCGTGAGGGCGAGATCTTCGGTAAGCCGCGGGCTGGCGGCGACACCACGCAGTACCGCGAGATCCTGGCTGCGAAGGTGGTCTTCGAGGCGTCCCGGGGGCTCCTTGCGCTCGACGGAGCGGCGCGCTCCGCTACCGCCAGTCATCCACGCACCTTGACCCCGGCCCGGCGCGCCAGCCAGAGCGCACCGGCAACGGGTTCGATGGGGCGGAAGTTCACGGCAACGAGCGGATGCTTTTCGCGCAAGGAAATGTAGAACGTCTTGCGGATGGCCGCGGCATTGGCGAAGACGCCGCCGCCAAGCGCGACGCGGACCGGCTTGCGCTCTTCCCAAAGGCGGGAGAGGACGGTCGAAGCCAGTCCGGCCAACTCGCGACCGGCATCGTGCAACACTGACATGGCAACCGTATCGCCCGCGGTCGCCGCTTGCAGGGCGAACGGGAACAGTTGCGCGAAGTCGGGAGGCGGAGTCTGGTTGGAGCGGCGCACGAGCGCGTCGCGGCTGTCCACAGCCCAGTGCGCGATCGCGGCGTCGAGCAAATGGCTGCTTCCCTGGTCGTGAGCACGGAGAGCGGCGGCGATCAGCGCACGGCCGATCCAGTGGCCGGAACCTTCGTCGGAGACGGCGAAGCCGTAACCTCCGGCGCGCGCGGTCTCGCCACGAGGATTGCGGGCAAAGGCAATCGATCCAGTGCCCGCCATGACGACGACTCCGGGAAGTCCGGCGAAGGCCGCTTCCATGGCAATGACGTTATCGCCGACGACCTCGACCTCGCGCAGACCCAGATCGGCGGTGGCGCGGCGGACCGTCTCGGCAACGGCCGCGACGGAGGCAGCGCCGGCAACGCCGATCACGGCGGCATCGATGTCCTGCGGGCGGACGCTCGCGGTTTCGCAAGCCTGGCGAATCGCGTCCTGCAAGTTGGCGCGCGCCGTCTCTTCACCGAGGCGGACGACGTTGCAGCCTCCAGTGGTGGCGCGGGCGAGCACGTTCGTTTCATCCGCGACCGCGCAGACGGTCTTGGAGCCACCGCCATCGATGCCGAGAAAGAGAGACATGGAGTGCGAAAAGGGTAGCAGAAAACGAGGCACGAGGCTTCAGGCACGAGCCACGAGGCCGAACACCATTTTAGATTTTCGATTGTTGATTTTCGATTGCAGACGGCGGCGACGTGTGAGTGACCGAAAATCATGGCTCATGGCTCATGGCTCATGGCTCATGGCTCATGGCCTCACGCCTGACGACCCACGACTCATGCCTCGTCCCTACGTATAATGGCGCACGACATGGGTCTCGACCGGCTCGACCTCGGAATCATCATCATCTATCTGGCGGGCATCACCGCTTTTGGACTGCAATTCCGAAAACGGCAGCGCTCCCTGAAAGATTACTTTCTCGCCGACCGCAACATCCCGTGGTGGGCGATCATGCTCTCCATCGTGGCGGCGGAAACCAGCACGCTGACCATCATCAGCATTCCCGGCGTCGCCTATCGCGGCGATCTGCGCTTCCTGCAAGTAGTGTTCGGATACGTGATCGGGCGCTTCGTCATTGCCGGCATCCTGATCCCGCACTATTTCCGCGGCGACCTGTACACGGCGTACCAGTTGATGGAGCGCCGCTTCGGAACGCGCCTGCGGTCGCTAACGGCAACGTTATTCCTGGTGACGCGGGCGGCGGCCGAGGGGGTGCGCGTGTTCGCCGTGGCGATCGTGGTGCGCATCACGCTGGGGCCGGCTCTGACGAATTTCTCCGACTACCAGCGCGACGTGATCTCCATCGCCATCGTTACCGTGCTCACGCTGATCTACACGTTCGAGGGCGGGATGGCGGCGGTGATATGGACCGACGTGGTGCAGATGTTCATCTACGTCGGCGGGACCATCGTGGGCTTCGTCACCTTGCTGCACCTCGTTCCGGGCGGATGGTCGACGGCGACGACGATGGCGTCGGCGGCCGATAAATTCCGCGTCTTCGACTTCTCCTTCGATTTCAGCAAGGTCTATACCTTCTGGGCGGGATTGATCGGCGGCGCGTTCCTCACCACGGCCAGCCACGGCACCGACCAGTTAATCGTGCAGCGATTACTGGCCGCGCGCTCGGAACGGCAGTCGAAGCTGGCGCTGATCACCAGCGGATTCGCCGTGCTCTTCCAGTTCGCGATGTTCCTGCTGGTGGGCGTGCTTCTGTGGGTGTATTACTCGGCGACGAAACCGACATGGGGATCGTTCGACGACATCTTTCCCACGTTTATCGTGCAGCACATGCCGCATGGGGTTTCCGGACTGCTGATTGCGGCGATCCTGGCGGCGGCGATGTCGAACCTGAGCGCGGCGCTGAACTCGCTGTCGTCGAGCTCGATCGTCGATTTCTACGTGCGCTTCAAGCCGGAAGCGAGCGAGAAACAACGCATGACGCTGTCACGGCTTTCGACGTTTGTTTGGGCGGGTATCCTATTCGCGCTGGCGATCGCGTCGCGCCACATCAAAGTAGTGGTGGAGGTCGGGTTGGCAATCGCTTCAGTGGCGTATGGCGCGCTGCTCGGCGTCTTTCTGCTCGGCGTGCTGACAAAGCGGGCAAACGAAACGGGGACGATGGTTGGCTTCTTCTGCGGGTTCGTGACGAACTTCTGCATCTGGCAGTTCACGACCATCCCGTGGACGTGGTACGTTCCCCTCGGGGTGGCAATGACGTTCACGGTCGGATATCTGGCAAGCCTGATTATTGGCGGGCCGCAGCGGGGGCCGACGAGTGCCTGAACGGGGTCAAAGCGGAGCCGCCGGACCGGCTGAGGGCAGCCGGTCCCACACTTCAATTGGATTGGCGCGTGACCTGACGGTGAGCCACGCGTCGGCGATCGTGGTCGGCACGATCATCGGGACCGGCATTTTCCTTGTCCCGACGGAGATGATGCAGGCGGTGGGCACGGCCAAGCTGGTGTACCTGGCGTGGATTGTCGGCGGCGTGCTCAGCTTTCTCGGCGCACTCACCTACGCGGAGTTGGGCGCGATGAAGCCCGAGGCCGGCGGCGAGTACGTTTACCTGCGCGACGGTTACGGCCCAGTGATGGGCTTCGTGTACGCGTGGAGCACGTTCCTGATCGCCAAACCCGGCTCGATCGCCACGATCGCCGCGGGGATGGCGCGCATTCTGGGCGCGTTCCCGGCATTCTCGGCG
This sequence comes from Terriglobales bacterium, assembly GCA_050746165.1. Lineage (GTDB taxonomy): Bacteria > Acidobacteriota > Terriglobia > Terriglobales > Acidobacteriaceae > DAISJI01. The sequence goes on from JBOGLI010000343.1 coordinate 3,451, forward strand.
CTGCCGCGTCCGATCATTCACTCTCCCATCGAGATTACGGGCGCGCAGTTGCTGGCCATCGCGCTGATCATCTTTATCTCGTTCATCAACTACATCGGTGTGAAGCGCGCGGGCGAGTTCCAGGTTTTCTTCACCCTGCTGAAGGTCGGGCTGGTCGTCGCCGTGATCGTGGTGGCGTTCGCGTACCGCGGGGGGACGGTGTCGAACTACGCGTCGGTGTTCACAGGCGCGAAGGGCGGCATGGTCGGATTCATGATTGCCCTACTGGCGGCGCTGTGGGCGTACGACGGCTGGAACAATGTGAACATGGTAGCGGGCGAGATTCGCAATCCCGGCCGGAGCATTCCGATCGCACTGATCGCGGGCGTGGGACTGGTGGGAGCGCTCTACATGCTGTTGAATGCCGCCGTGCAGTATGTAATGCCGGCGGCACAGGTCGCGGCGACAGCAAGTCCCGCGGCGGACGCAATGCGAGTCGCGCTGGGCGTGGGCGCGGCATCGATTTTCACGCTGGTGATGGGCTTCCAGATGCTCGCTACGTTAAACGGAGCTACCTTGACCGGAGCGCGTGTGCCCTTCGCCGCCGCGCACGACGGCTACCTGCTGCCGGTGCTGGCGAAGGTGCATCCGAAGTACCACACGCCCTCGGCGTCGATCATCTTCCAGGCGGTGCTGGCGATCGTGCTGGTGGCGGCGGTGGGAAAATTCCAGGCGCTGTTCTCGATCACGCTCTTCGCGGAGTGGCTCTTCTACATGCTGACCACCAGCACGGTGTTCATGTTCCGGCGGCGCGAACCGGACCGTCCGCGGCCGTATCGCGTATGGGGATACCCGATAGTGCCGGCGGTGTTCGTGGTGTGCTCGGCGGTGCTGCTGATCTATACCTTCGCCGCCAACGTGAAGAACTCGGCGTGGGGATCGCTGGTGATGCTGGCGGGAATTCCCGTGTACTACCTGTTCAGGGCAAGGGCAGTGCGTACGTAAGCCGGAAGACAGATTCACCACGGAGGCACGGAAACACGGAGGAACTTCATTTCTGATTTCTGATTTCTGATTTTCGATTTTTGATTAACGAATTGTTTGCTCCGTGTTTCCGTGTCTCCGTGGTGAGAAGTAGCTCCGTCGTAGGCGATTTCCGACTCGGAACCGAAGTAACATTACCGAGTTTTCGGCTTGCATTTCGGCGACTGAGCCGATAATTTCCTGCTCATCATGAAACCTTCAGACAATCGGGTAAGCAAGCGGATTCCCAGCAAGCGCGCGGCGCGGGTGAAGGCCATCGACGGCGCCATGCAAGAGATTGACGCGCAGACACGCGACATCAGCATGCGCGGGGTCTTCATTTACATGGAAAGGCATGTGATGGAGGGCTCGATCCTGGAGATCGTGCTGCCGCTGCCGGAAGGCATCACCGATGCGCAGGAGCTGTGGGTACGCTGCAAGTGCCGGATCGTGCGCGTCGAAGAAACGGGACACGGCAAGGAGTTTGGCGTCGACGCCATCATCGAGGAGTACGAACCGCTCACCGATTCGGCCAGCGGGATGGCGCAGGCGTGAAGGCAGGAGTTAGTAGTTAGGAGTTAGTAGTTAGCGAATGTTGCGATGGAACGCTAACTACTAACTCCTAATTACTAACTCCCAATCAGACTCCCGCTACGGCCCGCAATTGGCGCACACGGTCGAAGACGCGGACGTATTCTTTCGCGGCGGTCCCCCAGGAAAAATCCTTCGCCATGCCGTTGCGCATCAGGATGCGCCAGCTCTCCTGGTCTTTGAATGCCTGCAGCGCGTTGCGGACTGCGCCCAACAGGGCCTCGCCGGTGTATTCGGTGAACTTGAAGCCGGTGCCCTTCTTCGTATTGCGGTCCCAGTTTTCGATGGTGTCGTCGAGTCCTCCGGTGGCGCGCACAATCGGAACAGTCCCGTAACGCAACGAATAGATCTGGTTCAGCCCGCAGGGCTCGTAGCGCGAGGGCATGAGGAACATGTCGGCCCCTGCCTCGATCTTGTGCGCGATTTTGTTGTCGTAGGCGACCTTGACGGCAAATTTCTTCGGTAATTGCTTATTGAGGCGGCGGAAGAGTTCTTCGTATTCCTTGTCGCCGCTGCCGAGGATGACCACCGTCATCTCTTCGCGCGCCAGTCGGTCGGCGACCTGCGAAATCAGGTCGAAGCCCTTCTGCGCGGCAAAGCGCGAGACGATGCCGATGACCGGCAGGTTCGGGTCGGCGTCGGTAAGTCCGAATTCCGCCAGCAGGTCCTGCTTGCACTTCGCCTTCTCGTCTAATTCCTTGGCGCTGAAGTGGCAGGTGGTGAATTTGTCAGATTCCGGGCTCCACTCTTCGTAGTCAACGCCGTTAGGAATTCCGGTGACGGTGGCGGAGCGGGCGCGCAGCACGCCTTCCAGTCCAAAACCATATTCGGAGCTCTGGATCTCCTGGCTGTATTTCTTGCTGACGGTGGTGACGAAGTCGGAGAAGACGAGCGCGCCCTTGAGCAGGTTTACCTTGCCGTAGAATTCGAGCTTGTCGATGGTGAACAGGTCCCACGGGAGGAGCAGCAGTGGCAGAGTGTCCGGCGGGAAGAGGCCCTGGTATCCGATATTGTGGATCGTGAAAACCGTGCCGGCCTCCTTGAGCGCGGGATCGTCGGCGTACAAGCTGCGCAGGAGGATGGGAACGAGCGCGGATTGCCAGTCGTGGCAGTGAAAGATGTCGGGTGCGCCGACGATTTTCGAGGCCTCAATCACGGCGCGGCAGAAGAGGCCGAAGCGCTCGGCATTGTCGCGATAATCGCCCAGCGGTGTACCGTAAAGAGCGTCGCGGTCGAAGTAGGGCGGGTAGTCGATAAAATAGTGTTGGACGCCGCGGACTTTGCCGCCATCGAGGACAGAACAGAAGCGGTACTTGTCGTCGAAGGGGATGGTGATGCTGGGAATGACCGCACGCGCGCCGTTCAGCTTGGTCTGACGGTACTTGGGAAGAAAGACGGAAACGTCGTGGCCCAGGGCCGCCAAGGCCGAGGGGAGCGCGCCGGTAACGTCGGCGAGTCCACCGGTCTTCGAGTAAGGCACGCCTTCCGAGGCGACAATTGCGATTTTCATGAGGCGAGGGCAGTCTATATGGCGGAAGGAAACATGGTCAACGGAACTGCCGATGCCGGGAAACAAAAGGCAAAAGCGCCAGTGCCAAAAAAGAACTCGGGCAAGCGGCCCAAGCTGGGACAGAACTTCCTCATCGACCGTACCTATGCGGAAAAGATCATCGCCGCGCTGGGCGATATCTCGCAAAAACGCGTGATCGAAATCGGCGCCGGACAAGGCGTTCTGACCGACCTGCTGATACGGCGAGCCGGGCGCGTGATTTCGATCGAGCTCGACCGCGTGCTCTCGGCGCAACTGCGCATGCGCTACGCCACGCAGACGAACGTCGAGGTACTGGAGGGCGACATCCTGAAAATCGACTTCGCGCACGTGCTCGGGCCGCGCCCGGGCGCGCTTGCGGGCGTGACGCCGCGGGCACCGGAGCCGGTTTCCGTGGTGGGGAATATTCCCTACTACATCACGTCGGACATCCTGCTGCGGCTGTTCCAGTTCCACCGGTTCTTCGACACGATCGTGCTGATGGTGCAGAAGGAAGTGGCGGACCGCATCGCCGCCGCGCCCGGATCGCGCGACTACGGGCTGCTCTCGGCGACGGCGCAGGTTTATGCGCGCGTGGAGAACGTGCTCACTGTTCCCCCGGGAGCGTTCAATCCGCCGCCCAAAGTGTACTCGTCGGTGCTGCGGCTGACGGTCGCGCCGCGGCTCGAGAAGCTTGGCGTAGCGGAGCGGGAGTTCATTGATTTCCTGAAGCTGTCGTTCGGACAGAAGCGCAAGACGCTGGTCAACAACCTGAAATCCGAGTACGACACGAAAGCAATCCAGGCAGCATTGAAAAAAGCTGGAGTGCGCGCCGACGCGCGCGCGGAAACGCTGCCGCTGGAAAAGGCGGCGGCGGTGTACAAGTTGCTCGTTGCTGGTTCTTAGTTGTTGGTTGTTGGTTATTGGTTATTGGTTATTGGTGTGCGTGTAATGTCGGACGTCGCTGATGATGAACAGCCAGCAACTCGCAATGACCGACGGGAGTAAGCATGTCCACTCACATCCGCCAACCCGCCGTTGCGGGCAGTTTTTATCCTGGCGATCCAGAAAAACTGCGGCACGAGATTCAGCAGTACGTCGCGGTGACCGGCGACAAGATCCACGCCATCGGCTGCGTCGTCCCGCACGCCGGCTACATGTACTCGGGACACGTGGCGGGGGCGGTGTACGCGAGGCTGGATCTGCCGCGGCGCTTCGTGATTCTCTGCCCCAACCACACAGGCATCGGCGAACCATTGGCCATCATGAGCGAAGGAAGCTGGCGGACGCCGCTGGGCAATGTCTCGATCGACACCGCGCTGGCGCAGGATTTGATGTCGCGCTTCCCGCTGCTCGCCGAAGACGAACTCGCGCACCGGGCCGAACACGCTCTCGAAGTGCAATTGCCGTTCCTGCAGGAACTGCTGGGGACGTTTACGTTCGTGCCGATCACGGTGGGAACGTCACGCCCGGACGCTTTGACGGCGTTGGGAATCGTGATCGCCGACGCACTGAAAGACGATGCAGAGCGCGCCATGATCATCGCCTCCAGCGATATGAACCATTACGAGCCCGATGCACCCACGCGCGTCAAGGACCGCAAAGCCATCGACAAGATGCTCGCGCTCGATGCCAAAGGCTTGTACGACACGGTGGTGGGCGAGAACATCAGCATGTGCGGGTTCGGACCGGCGGTGGCAATGTTGACGGCCGCGAAACGTCTGGGGGCGAAATCGGCACAACTGGTGAAGTACGCGACTTCGGGTGACATCTCCGGCGACCGCGACACGGTGGTCGGGTACGCGGGAATTGCCGTCGGTCCGTGAGGCCGGCGGCCTAGTCACGAAAAAAGGGCAGCCCATCGGGCTGCCCTCATTTTCTGCTGCGATGCTCTCCTATTTCGGATGACCGTCGTGCGATGAGGGAGCCGATTGTCGCGGTGGTTCCGCGCGCGGAGCTTCCATGCGCGGAGATTCCATGCGCGGAGATTCCATTCTTGGCGGCGGCGGCGCGCTCATGCGCGGAGAAGGCGAACTCATCCGAGGAGGCGAGCTCGGCCGCGACGACGGCTGGCTCATCCGCGGCGCACTCTGATTTGACCCGCTATGTTGCTCGCGCCGTGTCTGTCGTTCTTGCCGCCCGGCATCGCGCTGTGCGTTCCGGTTCATGGGGACATCCGGCGAAGTCATGCGGTGATCGCGCGGACCGGTCGAACGGCCGCTGTTGGTCACCGCCGGGTTCGTCCCCACGGTGGTTCCACCAGCGGCACCGGTGAACGCGGCACCGCCTGTGGGACTGGCACCGTGTCCGGGATTGTGATGCCGCAGCCACCAGCCCTGCCCATCGGCGTCTCCGACGAGCATGATGCTCTTGGGCCCTCTCCACCGCGGGTCTCCCGGAGGATAGTGAGGTGTCGGCGGGACGGGACCTGTCCCTGGGCCCGGTTTGACCGGCGGCGCAGGCGGCTGCGGTTTCACGAACCCATTTCCCTGATACACCGGCGCCCACCCCAAGCCGTAGTACTGCCGGTTCGGCCGCCAGCACCAACCTGAACCCGAATTGGCCCACACGCCCGTGCGGTAGGTCTGCCAGCCCCACGGATACGGTGAAACCCACGAGTAGCCGTAATTCGGATACAAAACCCAGGCGCCGGTCGAATACGGGCTCCAGCCCGCCGACATACCGTTCGGCTGCCAACAACTATCGTTCCACGACCCGTAGTAATCGAGGACGTTGCTGCCGTAAAACCCTGATCCGTAGCTAGTATTCCTGGCGTAGGTGTTCACGTACTGAGCGCGATCATGGTTCCAGGTGTCTTCATTGTCGGGCACGATCCCGTCGGCGACCTGGTAGGCGCCCCCGGTGAATTCAAGCACCGCCGTGTGGTTCTTCTTCACCTTGGTCCCATCGGCCAGCAACTCTCCGCCGAGGACGGCGAATGCGGCATGCTGCTGGTCCACGTTGATGCGGAGTTGCGCGGACTTGCTCAGATCGATCTCGCGATCGCCAGTGCGGATGCGGAAATCCTCGCCATCCTTGCGCCGGTAATTCACGTAAGCCTCGCCGCTCTCCAGGGTGATCACCGTGGAGCGCTTGCCGTTGTCACGCAGGCTTAACTGGGTGAAATCGACCTTGGTACCAGGAGTGAGGCGCAGGGTCGAGCCGTCTTCAAATTCCACTTCAGCGCGCGAGTCGTCGCGCGTCCACAGGCGCATACCGCTGGTGATCGGCATGTTCATGATGGCGCGATCGAAGCCTTCGCCGGTGCCGCGGTCAAGCTGGACCGGGCCGTCGACCAGGCTAAGGCGCACGATACGCACGTTGGAATCTGCCCACGACGGGAGAGATACGAGCGCGAGCAACACCCCAAGAAATGTGACGAACGTACGCTTGCTCATGATCTGCCTCCTCGCCGGAATGCTACCGGCAGGCTCGCCTGTTAGTTGCAACCCCCATTGTACGCGGGTGTTGCGCAAATAAAGTAAGTACTTACTTCGCGGTGTGGGCAGCGTTCCCGAATTGGAACGCATCGCGTCAAACTTCGTTCTGTCCGGGGCTGAAGCCCCCTTCATGAGCTCGCTGGTCACCGGCCTGAAGGCCGGTGCTTCCACCGATATGCGGATGGTGCCCTAGCGGTCCGCACTCGGTTGTCGCTTCAGCGGCACGGCTGAAGCCATGCCCTTCCGAAAGCCATCACTTCCCGGCCTTGGCCAGCAGCTTCTCCGCCCGCCGCCGAGTGATGTTCATGACCGAGTGGTCGTTGACGATTTGACGCAGGATGGGCGCGTCAATCCCCAAATCGGCGACATAACCGCTGTTGACGGCGTTCTCCATCTGTCGCAATTTGTCTTCCAGGCCCAGCTTCTCGTAGCGATACAACTGCTCCAGTTCGCGCCGGTACTCCACCGCCGACGCAATTCCCTGCAGCAATGAACCTAATTGCTGCAGTTGCGGGTTTTGCGAGTAGTTGTAGGTAAAGCTGTTCTCGCGCTGGCCGTCTTTAAACGTAAGCGTCTTGGCGCCCATGTTGGCGACCCTGCCGCCGTGATACTCGAAGTCGCCCTGGAAGAAATTGAGGTCCTTGGCGAGGGCGAAGATCTTGTCGGCGGTGATATGGGAGATGTCGAACTTCAGGAAGTACGGCTGCTCGCCACCAACGCCGGGAGTCGATCCGGTTGCCGGCTCGGCGTCACTGCGATAGGCCGCCGCGCCGCCGGCCTCGATAGAAAGCGCGTAGTGCGGCGGATTCCCGCCGGGCAGTACGAATTCAAATTTGACGACCGGAATCTGCTGTTCCGGAGGAACCTGCGGATTCAGGTTGGGCGCCTGGGCCCAAAGGGAGAGAGTACCGAACAGGACGAATAAGATAAGCGCGCGCGAACCGTTCACTTTCATGTCAGTGACATTTTAGATGCAAGGAGGGCAGAGAGTCGCGTGACGTCGTATTTTGTATTGCGCATCTCGTGTTTCGTGTTACGTGTTGCGTATTTCGTATTGGGTATTTCGGCGAGGGCCGGGGTTCGACCCAGAGTTCCTACTAGGGATTCACGAGTGCCGGAGCCCGGGTCCCGTTCTCACTTCCGTCCGGCGACTGCAGACTGGCGACTGGTGACTGGCGATTGCTGTCGTGCCAGCGTTCCCGCGGTATGCAGGTGACAGA
>JBOGLI010000344.1:0-4387 GCA_050746165.1 Terriglobales bacterium
TCGTGGGACCGCCGGCACATCGTCCACTTCAACGCTATCTACGACCTTCCTTTCGGGAGGGGGCGGCGTTTCGGAAGCGACATCCACGGCGTCGAGGAGACCGTGCTGGGTGGCTGGCAAGTCTCGGCCATCTTCCTGTACAACTCCGGCGATCCTCTGACGCTGGTTTGCGGTGGGTCGACGCTGGGCAACGGCCAGAACACTCGGCCGGACCGCGTTGCTAACCCGGGTATTTCCAATCCCTCTGCCGATCAGTGGTTCAACACCGACGCTTTTGCTTGTCCGGCGCAATACACGTTGGGTAACTCCGGCATTGGTGCCGTGTACGGCCCGGGCCAGCAGGTGTGGGACACCGCGCTGATGAAGAACTTCTATTTCACAGGCGACAACTCGAAGTACCTGCAGTTCCGCTGGCAGATGTACAACGCCCTGAACCATCGCAACCTCGGCGACCCCGGCGTGACGGTCACCAATGCGAATACGTTCGGCGTGATTCAGAGCGCGGGAAGCCCAAGGAAGATGGAGTTCGCTTTAAAGTTTGTCTTCTGAACCGCTGGCGGGAAACATTGCGCGTTCGACCCACCACCTGCGCTCGCGCAAGTTTATAAGGGCGCGGAGTTCGCATTGCGATCTCCGTGCCCGCAACGTCACAAACTCCTGTGTCGTCGGGACCTCGCGCCACTGCCGTGACCGAGCGCATCGTCCCAGCGACGGCCTGCGCAATCGCGACATTCGCCCTCGCGCCGGCCGCCACGTCTCTACGCCGAGATGCGCCAGCCCTTTGGCAATCATTCACAATTGACAGCCGGTTACAAAGAGCATGTGTACAATTGTCGCGATTTTGTCACCAATCGTGCCCTGATGGATTCCGTATGTACGAGCCGGAGTCCCATTCATGTCCTCGTTCCAGCGCCAGTTCGGAAGGCTAATTGCCAGTGGCGCTTCTCGCCCATCCGCGTGGCGCTACGGGATCGCTGTCGCATTACCCCTGGTTGCGCTCGCCGTGACCGTCAGCGTTTTTTCTCTCCATCGGGCTCCCTTCTTTCCCCTTTTCTCGGTTGCTGTCGTTCTCGCTGCCATTTTCGGGGGCAGAAAGGCAGGGCTGGTCGCTACCACAACTTCGCTACTCGTGAACGTTTCGGCGTTGCCGCCTCGCTGGTCGCTCGGGATTGCTGACGCCGAGAGCCTCGTTCGAGTTGCTCTCTTCGCGATTGCCGCGGTCGGCCTGTCGCTTCTCATCGGAATGATCGGAGACTTGCAACGCAAGCTCGACATCGAGCGGGAGCGTTTGTTCACCACCCTTGCCAGTATCGGCGATTGCGTCGTCACTACAGATGCGAAGGGCGATGTTACTTTCCTCAATGCCGTCGCGGAAGAAGCGACGGGCTGGCCGACGGCGGAAGCGGCTGGCAAACCGCTGGAAGAAGTATTTCGTATCGTGAACGAAAAGACCCGCCAGACCGTCCCTGACCCGGTCCGAAAGGTTATCCAGACTGGACGGATAGTCGGACTAGCAAACCATACCGTGCTGGTGCGGCGGGACGGAACGGAAATCCCCATTGACGACAGTGCCGCTCCCATTCGTGATTTGCAGGGAAACATCGTTGGCGTGGTGCTCGTGTTCCGCGATGTCACCCGCGAACGCCAGTCGGAAGCTGCGCTGATTCGCTCCGAAAAATTGGCCTCGGTGGGCCGATTGGCCGCGTCAATCGCTCACGAAGTCAACAACCCACTCGCCGCAATCTCCAATCTGTTGTACCTGATTGAGAATGCGCCTGACGTTGGGGCTGCGTCTCGTGCGCTCGCCCAAACGGCTCAACACGAGCTGAGTCGAGCCGCGTATGTGACCAAACACGCTCTGTCGTTCGCGCGGCGCAGCGAAATACACGCACCCGTCGAACTAGGAGGTCTGATCGACGAAATTGTCGGCCTATACGCCAACAGAATTCAAAGCAAAAGCGTTCGTCTCCTGAAGAAATACCAGGGCAGCGGTGTGGCGGAAGCTAGCTCCAGCGAGGCTAAGCAGGTGATCGCTAACCTGATCGGCAATGCGCTCGATGCTTTGGAAGAGGGCGGAAAACTTCACTTGCGACTCGCGCCTTCCACTTGGCTTGGTACTCAACGCGTGAGGCTGACCGTCGGCGACACGGGCAGTGGAATTTCAGAAGAGCACATGCGACGAATTTTCGAGCCGTTCTTTTCGACAAAGCTGGAAACTGGCACCGGTTTGGGGCTGTGGGTGAGTAAACGTATCGTGGACAGCCACGGCGGCTGCGTGCATGTCCGAAGCCGCGTCAGCAAAGGAACCGTGGTAATCGTGTGCTGGCCCGCTGCGACTGAGCCGGTGCAGAGTGGCGAAGCAGCCGCATCCTGAAAACTCCTCCCGAAGAATTTGTCGGGTGCGGGGTGCGGCAGGTCTGGGTGGTTAAGCAGCTTGCACTTTGGTGGTGATCACTTTGTACCCACGATACGAATACTGCTGGGCGCGCCGTCTCGCCTCGGCGGCGATCTGTGCCACGACCGCACTCTTATCCGCGCCAGACGCAACGGTGCTGATACTCACTCCCTGACATTGGCAGTCGTCCACGACCCGAATCTCTTTGGCGTATATCGCTCCAATAAAACCGTTCTTGCCATCACTTCGCTGAACCACCGGACGTAGTTCGACTCTGTCCGTGACATTCCTGCGGGTGGCAAGCAGCGAAGTCGCGGGACAGCGGAGGTTTGCACAATGGGCGGCGATGACCGTGCGAAGCAGACCGCGGTCCGCGAGCCCCGAGACGGGTGAAATTCGGTCGATGACTTCTCCCTCGCTCATTTGTTCATTGATTGAGGGGCAGCAGCATCGAGAACACGGAACCCTGCCCCAACTGGCTCGTTACGCCGATTGTGCCGCCGTGCGCTTCGACGATGGCTTTCGCGATGGGCAAACCCATACCCGTGCCCTGTACGCCGCGCTGCCCGCGGCCGCGGTAGAACTTCTCGAAGATCAGTGACTGCTCGAAATCGTCGATGCCGGGTCCATGATCGGCGACACTGACGCGCAGCTTCGAGCCCGCCTGCTCGGCGGTAATGTGGATGGGAGTACCGGCGGGAGAGTACTTGGCGGAGTTTTCAACCAAGTGGCGGATGACTTCCGCGATTCGTTGCACGTCGATGCTGACTCTGGGCAGTGTAGGCGGAAGATTGATTTCGACGTTGCGCCCATCGAGGACAGGCTTCAATTCGTTCAGCGCGATTTCAATCGCTTCACCAATATTCCGTTGCTCCCTTTCGAGACGTACCTGATGCGCATCCAGTTGCGCCATTTCAGTAGCTTCCCCCACCAGTCGATTCAGCCGGTCGGATTCTTCCTCGATCACCGCAAGCAGGTCTTTGCGTCCGGACTCTTCCAGTGGGACGCCCGATAATAGCGTCGTCACCGCCGCCTTGATGCTGGTCAGCGGCGTGCGGAACTCGTGCGTGACAGCATCGAGCAGCGCTGTCCTCAGTCTCTCGTTTTCGCGCGCGGCCTCGGCGTGCGAGAGTTTCTCGATCGCGCCGGCACGCTCGACCGCAATGGCAACCATGCTGCCGATCGCATCTAGCGTTTCGCGGGAGACGCTTCCGATCACCCCGAGGCTGCCGACGGGACGCACGCCGACGCGCATGGGAATGATGACCACGCCGCGTTCACCGCTGGATTCACCGCGCGCACTGACGGCCTTCAGGTCATCTTTCGAGATGAAGCTGTGGGTGGTCGCGTCGGAATAGTAGACCTGCTGACGCGAGGTCAAATAAATCGCTGCCGCCGTCAACGAGAATTCGTCGGTGATCTGTAGTGGAACCTCGTTCAACAGTTCAAACACGTTTTCTTTTACTAGCAATTGTTGGCTTAAGGCATACAGCCGTTCGACCTCGCGTCGCCTGTTCTGCGCGGAGAGGGCTTGGCGCCGAGCTTTGTCGGAAAGCTGGCTTGCGATCATCCCCGTGATCAGAAACACACCCAAAGCGACCCAGTTCTGCGTTTCCGCGATCGTCCACGTATGCACGGGCGGCAGAAAAAAGAAGTTGAAACAGGCCGTCGCGATCAGAGATGTGAAAACCGAGTACTTGAACCCCCAGAACGCGGCCGTGACCAGCACGAGAACCAGGAATGACAGCGCTACGGTGGTCGGATTCACCCGGATATGGGTGTAGATCTCGGTTACGGCGGCAACTGCAATCGCACATGCCGCGAACTGCACGATCCGCCGCCATATGCTGGAGTTCACGCTGCGAATTGTAGCCGACCGCCGCCATAGCCGATTGGACTCATGTTTCGAAAGTTATAAAAAGCGCATAAACATGGCTCGAATTCCCCGCCGCTCAACGACAATAGGACCGTGGCCGCGAAGACTCCAGAACA
>JBOGLI010000345.1:0-4316 GCA_050746165.1 Terriglobales bacterium
TCGTTTACGTGACCGGCGATGTCAGCGGCCAGGAAGAGAGCCCGGTGTACGCGATCCTCAAAATGAAAGAGTCGATCGGGAAGATCCGGGTCCCCGGGGGTTACGCCATCGAGCAGGCGATGGGCACCTCGATGCCGGAGAATCCGCAGCGCTTCGCCATGAAGTGGGATGGCGAGTGGCACATCACGGTGGAAGTGTTTCGCGATCTCGGCATAGCCTTCGCGGCTGTACTCGTCTTGATTTATGTTCTGGTCGTCGGCTGGTTCAAGTCGTTCAAGACACCGCTGGCAATCATGGCGCCGATTCCGTTGACACTCGTTGGCATCCTGCCGGCGCACGCGCTCATGGGCGCGTTCTTCACCGCGACGTCCATGATCGGGTTCATCGCCGGGGCGGGCATTATCGTCCGCAATTCGATCATCCTGGTGGATTTCATCGAATTGCGTCGCGCGCAGGGCATGAGCCTGGAGCAGGCGGTGGTGGATGCCGGGGCCGTGCGTTTTCGGCCGATGCTGCTCACCGCTGCGGCCGTGGTGGTCGGAGCGGCCGTGATCCTGTTTGATCCGATCTTCCAGGGCTTGGCGCTGTCGCTGATGGCGGGCGAAGTCGCTTCCACCGTGCTCTCACGCATGGCCGTGCCTGTCCTTTATTACATCAGCGAGACGCACTCGATTGGGAAAGGCGGCGGAGTGCCGCAACCAGAAAGGGAATTGGAGGCTGTTCGATGACTATAGAACGTTGGTTACGCCTGATTGCGGGGACATTTGTTTTGTTGTCGCTCGCGCTTGGATACTGGGTCACTCCGTACTTTTACCTGTTCACCGCATTCGTGGGGTTGAACCTGCTTCAGTCGGGCTTCACCAACTGGTGCCCAATGATGACATTCCTGAAGCTGCTCGGAGTCAAAACGGCAGCACAGTGCGCGACAGTAGAAAAGACGACAGTCGCAGGCCGCTAAAGATGGAGGCAATCATGGAAGTACTTATCGAACATCTCGGTTCCGTGCAGTTCCAGGTCCGGGCGCGTAAGCATGAAATCGTCAGCGACCAACCGCCCGAGAACGGCGGATTTGACGAGGGCATGACCCCTCCGGAACTCTTCCTGGCTTCGCTCGGCGCGTGCGCCGGTTTCTACGCGGCGGCATATCTGAAAAAGCGCAATCTGGCGACCGAGGGCACCCGCGTGCGCGTCACCGCCGACAAGTTGCTCGGTCCCGCCCGCCTCGACAATTTTCATATCGAGGTCGAGGTTCCGCTCGAGATGAATGACGCCCACCGGAAGGGCGTCGAGGATGCCGTACACCATTGCCTCATCCACAACACGCTGCTCCAGCCGCCGAAAATCGCAATCGAGATTCAGTCGGTACCGGCGACACTTTCGGCTGTGTAGATCATTCCGGCGACTTTCACCGGATCGCGATGTCACGGTAGGCCCGCGATCGTCGTGTTCGGGTAATAGAAGCTCAAGATCTGGCGAAAATCGGCGCCCGACGCGGCCATTGCCCGGGCCCCAGTCTGGCAGAGCCCGATGCCGTGGCCTTCGCCGGTTCCTTGCAAGAGAACTTTGGCGCCGTTCCTGGTCATAACGAAATCGTTACTTGGGACCGCTGCCGAGCCGAGGCGACGGATGACTTCCAAACGCGCCGCCTCGTCGAGCGCGCGCAGCCCGCGCGCATCGCGCTCCAAGAGCCGGCTGGTCCACTGACTGGGGTGCGACCGGCAATACGGGCACTCGACGGCGTAATAAGGATAAGCCCCCGCCGCCATTCCGACCTCGGCGGGAGTATGCGTTCGCCCGCTGCAACTGCGCGTGTACATTGCCGCGAACACCTGTGTGCGATAGGCGAGAACCAGCCCGCGTGTCGCTTCAACGGCTTTCGCGGCGTTGCTGTTCGCCGGCGGTAGTTCGCGCAGGAACTGGCAATGCGTCGTGTCGCAGAAATCAAAGTCGTGGTGACGCCCGCGCGCCGCTGCCATGTACGAACGTGCCGCCACCGCTTGCGCTTTCAGGGCCTCGATCGGTGTACCGGGCGAGCTCTCGGCCGCCACCACCGACGCGACGGCGTCTTCCAAATCCATCGTGACGACTGGAGAAAGCATTGCTCCATCGACGGTGATTCGCAGTATGCCGCGATAGTGCCGCCGGATGCGGTGTGGCACCGAGAGATAGAAATCGGCGGAACGGTCGCTGCGCCCCGTGATTGAAACCCGATTTCCCCTGACCGCGTGCGAGCCCGCCGTCACCAGTACTGCACCGCGACTTATCGAGACATACGCCCCCGATACGCCCGAACTCCGCTCCAGAATGAATTCGCGATCGCCTACCTTGACGACCACCGCGGCCGTCCCGGCAACGCTCACAGCGAGCTCGTGCGGATGAAAGAGTCCGAAGACGCCGATGTCGACCGTGCGACCGGGCGAGACTTCAGCCGCCGGTAAACGCGCGCACAAGATCAGCGCAATCGCCATCGCAGTCGGCACTCGAAATCCTTTTCGCAAATGGAATCCTTTATTGTGAGATCCGCCGTAACATCTCTCCCGCCGTGCCCGCTGCTTCCGCGCCCGGCTTGCCGTGTTCCCGAACCAGGAGCAGAATTCGCGGCTCGTCAGCGGGCCAGATCGCCACGGCGAAGCCATCGCCAGGCGCGCGTGGCGAGTGCGTGCAAGGCGCGGTACCGGTCTTCACCAGCGCACCCGTCCGTGGGAGAGCGCGGCCAATAGCGGCCCCCGTCCCCTCGCGCGCCGACAAAGTCATGCCCTCGACAATCTCGCGCACTCCGGGCTGATCGCGTCGCTTTCCTAATTCCAGGTACGCGTGCGCCATGCGCACCGGCGAAACGCGCCAACCATCGCCGATGCCGATCAGGTTGGCGCCGGATGCAGAGCGGTCCGGCTCCTCGATGCCAAATGCCGCAACGGTGGATTCGAGATCGCTCGCGCGCAGTGTCGCCGCCAACATACGAAAATACGAATTACAGGATTGCGCGATCGCGGTCGTCAACGTGACTCGGCCGTGTCCGCGCGGGCGCCAGCACCCGGTTGCCGTGCCACGGCAGATGTGAGTCGGGTACAAAAAATCGTGCTGCGCGCCATAGGCGATCGCGGTGAACGGTTTCACCAGCGATCCCATGGGAATCGCCCTGCTGGGATCGTCCCAGCGCGAGCCGAGGAGCCTTCCTGATTTCGCATCCATCAACAAGAACGAAATGTTGGAGTCGGTGAATTCGCGGTTCAGTATTGCGGTAGCCGATTGCGTGAACATCGAATCGGCCTCTGCCGGCGGGGAAGGTCGGTGTTGGCCCGCGCTTCCGGCCACCAGCAGCAGAACGAACGCGGCTAGTGCAATCCATCGCCAACTCATGGCAGCCATTCGTAGGTGACCGTCTGACGCACCTCGTGCGGGTCGCCGCGCACCGCGATAGTTTCGCGCGCAACTCTTGCCAGCGAGCTGCTCAGGCTTGCCACCGTGCCGGAGAAGAACTGCGGCTGGTTCCTCCCTCCGGCGTTCGCGGCAGCCGTGTTGGGATGGTCAACGACCTCCGCAAAGCGGATGAAGTTCGGCCGTTCGCGCTCGTGATTGAATCCACTCAGCACTTCCGCCGGCTGCTCCGTCGTCTTGTGAGCAAAGTTCGCCAGCATCTCCTCAAGGGTCGAAGCGTCATTGCTCACCAGCAGGTAGTTGCCGCGTACCGCGACGGCGATCGGCAGCATGCCGTCGAGTGTCTGGTAGCCAGGTTTGTTTTGCCAACCGAGACCGAGATCCCCCGCCGTTAATGTTGGCCGCACATACTCCGATATTGCTGAGCGAACCTTCGCTTCATTCCAATCGGAAGCCGCGACCAACGCGACGGCGGAAGCGGTGCGGATGAAGACACCTCCGGGATCGCGCGACGTGGATTGCACCTGCAACGCCGCGCGCAACGGCATCTTCTCCAGCAGAGTTTGCAGCGCGGAGTGTTCGCGCGAGGTCTGCGAGCGAACGACAGGCTGGTCAATCCGTGTTTCAAGGTCAGCGCCTTCTCCGGCCTTGCCGTTTGTAAGTTGGACTTGCGGCGCGATCTCGCTGGCAGGCCCGGCGGTGAGATGTGGTTCGAGAAGCTTGGTCCTGAGAAGATCGAAGGTCGCCGCGGCAGACGGACCCGCCGTAGCTTGATACCAGCCCGCATGTTCGGGAACCAGGCGCGCGACCTCGGCGGTCGCCGCAAGCGCCTCGGCCGGAACAGGCGCCTCCGGCTCCGCCTTTCGGATCAGCACTCGCTGCTCTCGATAAACATTTCCGGAGCGATACAAGTTGCACACCGCGGCCGAGTACTGCGA
>JBOGLI010000346.1:0-5519 GCA_050746165.1 Terriglobales bacterium
GAGTTATAGACGGCGAGGACGCGTCCGAAGCGGCGCCCGTCGGGGCGAAGGATCTTGTAGGCGCGGCGCACGACGGTCTTGATCTTGTCCGCCGAGAGCACGGTGACGTCGGTCTCGTCGTAGAGGAGGACGGCGTCGGTCTTGTCGTCCTGCGGCGGGACGGGCCGGCTTACCAGTGCATGCATCCACTGCGGAGCGTCGCCGGCGAAGGCGCTGGGAACCGTGCCCAAACAGGCGACGGCGATCGCAGCACAGAAGAAGGAACGGAAGAGAATTCGGTTAGTTCGCACTGCGCACTCCCATCTGCTGCAACACGATCTGCTGCTCGTCGCCGGTGCGAACCGCCTGGAAGAAGGTGCGCAGCGCGGAGTAGTACTTGCTGTCGAGCAAGAGCCCGTCGATTTTTAAATCGCGTGTCAGGTGCAGGGTGGAGGCGGTCTTGTCGGCCTTGGTTTCGAAATCGATAAACGCTCCGCCTTTCTGCACGACGGGAGCGGGCACGCTGGCCACTTCCATTCCGAGCGGCAGGACAATGTTGATATCGTCGCGGCGCTCGAACGGGTAGCTGAAATAGATGGGATGGACCCGTTCGGCGTGATCGAAGACGTGCTTCTCGGAATTGGAGAAGATACCCATGGGGAAGAAGCCGCGCCGTCCGGCGCCCGAGACCCAACCCTCGATCTTCACCTTGTACACAGAGGTGAAAGCCGGCGAGGAACTTTTCCAATCGGGCTGGCCGGTAAGCTCGATCTTGGCGCCGACGGGAATATCTTCGGCAAGGCTGTCTTCGAGGAATTTCTTGCGCGCGGTTTCGTCTTCATTGCGCTCGTCGATGCGGGCACTCGACGCTTCCAGACCGGTAAGAGTGACGGTGACAACGCCGTCGAGCGTGCCGTCCTCGTCGAGCTTCATTTCCGCCTTGTGCTCCACGCGCGATTCCGAAGAGTCGGGGATCGGAGTGGTGATCCACTGACCGCCGTCTTTACCGAGGAGCAGTCCGACGACGCCGGTTTCATCCCACGGCAACATACCGAAAGGCGTGTAGGCCGCGCCGGGATCGAAGTACAGGTCTTTGCCGTTGAGTTTCACCAGCACGACGTTGGTGTTGAGCCGGTTTTCGTCGAGGCTTCCGGCATTGAAGAAGTAGTTGCGCCGGTCGGAAACCATAACGCCGTAGGCATCGAGGCCGGCGGCGCGAGCAAGGCCAAGAAAAAGCCAGGTCAACTGCGCGCCGTTGCCGGCGCCGCGCTTCCACACATCCTCGACGTTGTCGGCATCTTTTTCCTTGGCGCGTTTTTGTTCCTGCTCGGTCTTGCGGACTTCGAAAGAGGTATTGCGAAGCTGCTGCACGCGGGCGTAAATCTTCTCCAGCTTCTGCTCGGGAGTGTCGTTCGGAGCAACGATCTGCGAGACCGCCTGCTGCATGGCGCCGCGCTTGCTCACGAAGCTCTCCGTGTTCGAGTTCAGACGCTTGCCGGTCTCTTTCCAGTATTGCTCCGGCTTGTGAACATCGACACTGAAGGAGCTATAGGTGAAGTCCACGCGCGACTTCAGTTCATTTTCCGGCGGCATGTAGTCCTCGGTCGGAAATGCCGGAACGTTTTTTACCGTGAGGCGGATGATCTGTTCCGAACCTTCCGCCTTGGGCGGATCGGTGCCAGGCGGAAGCAAGTGCCAGAGCCAGCGGACCGACATTTGGCCATACGGCTTCAGCGAAAAACTTGCTTCCTTGGTGAACAGCTCGTCGCTGATAATCCAACGCGAGTTGTAAAGACTGTATTCAGGGAAATTGGTGTAGTAGGAGTACTCGATGATGGAACCGACCGAGACATCGGGCAGGGTGAAAGTCTTGGCCATGTAGCGGACGCCCTTAGCCTTCACTATCTGCTTGTCGAATGGCTTGCCGGCGAAGTCGACGATGGTCCCATCCGGACGGATGGTGCGGGCTTTCACGCGCGTCACTTCGCTGCCGTCGCCTTTGAAGTAAGGGATCTCGACGTCACCATACTTGCGGCCCGCTTCGGTCAGGATCTTAATGCGGACGTAAGTGGACTCGAAAGACTGAATGCCGGTATCGTCGCGGTCCACCTGACGGAAGAGGATGACTGCCGGAGCGCCGGGCGCGAGCGGCTCGCTCGTCATTTTCAGTTCTTCCGGCGTTGCCGGACGAAACTGATCGCCGCAAAAGGCGGGAGAAGACAGCAGCGCAATTACGGACAAGACAAGAATGCTCGCCGACGAGCGACGAAGTGACATGTCAAACCCCAAGCGGAACTGGAATGTTAAAGCGGTGGCCGAATGAACGGCTGAAGATACTCAACTGAGGTGGGGTAGTCAACCGTCTAGTCACTCAAGAATAGAGATAAGAGCTACCTAGGCGGCCGAAAATAAGCTTTGGAGTGGTACTACGAAAAACGAGCCATCGTAAGTAGAACGTTGTTCAAAATTACTTTCTGTGCAGATGCCGGATGCCCTCAGCGGCTGAAGCCGCATGAACATTGGGCACCGCGGCGGCGCGGCTGAAGCCGCGCCCTTCCGAAATCTTTGAAACACGTCCTAGTAGCTCATCTATGTGCCCTGGCGAGCATAGATCGAAGCCGCAGCGGTGACCGTGTTGCAGTGGATGGTGACCGTATCTTCGAGCTGACGGGCATAGCCACCTGCCAGGGTGGCAAAGATGGGAATGTGCCGCTCGCGCGCGAGGCGGAAGACGTACTCATCGCGGCGGCGCAGACCGTCGAGACTGAGGTTGAGTCCTCCGAGCTGGTCTTCCCGGTAGGGATCCGCGCCCGCCACGTAGGCGATGACTTCCGGCTGGAACTTCGCGAATGCCGAATCCAGTGCGCGCGCGAGCCAATCCAGATAGGGCTGGTCGTCGGCTCCATCGGCGAAGTTTACGTCGATCGAGGAGGGCGGCTTCCACACCGGGTAATTGTTTTCCTGGTGCAGCGAGATGGTGAAGACATGGGCAGGGGGAACGGCAGCTTCGCGCATCCAGGCGAACTGATCGCGTGTGACCACCGGCGCGGGCGCCGACTGTTCCTCCTCCGATTGCGGATGCCTGCCGAAAATGACCGCCGTGCCGTTGCCCTGATGCACATCGCAGTCAACGACCATGGCGCGAACAATCAGCTTGTCGCGCTGCAGCGCGCGGATGGCGACGGCGACGTCGTTGATCATGCAAAAGCCCTCGCCGTGGTCGGGGAAGGCGTGATGAAATCCGCCGCCGAGGTTTATGCCGATACCATCACGGAGGGATTGCCGCGCGGCAAGGATGGAGCCGCCGGCATTGAGCAAGAAAGCTTCGACCAGCTCGTCGGAGTAGGGGATTTCCATCTGCAGCTCTTCGCGCGCGCTGAGGGTGCCGGTGCGCAGCTTGTGGACGTAGAAGTCGCCGTGAGCGAGGAGCACGTCGCGATCGTCGGCGGGTTGCGGGACGACGAAGTCTTCGGCGGTGGCAACGCCCTTTTCGCGCAAGCAGCGCGCGACCAGCCGGTACTTCTCTGCCGGGAAGATATGCGTCCCGATCGGCAGGTAATAGGCGTCGCTGTACACCAGTTTGAAGGGCAGCATGGGCGAAGCGGAAAGCTTATTCCTGAACAATGCACCGGGACAAGCAATCTGGAGATCTGGAGATCTGTTGATCTAAGACGATTCGATTAGCAGATCTCCAGTTCTCCAGTTCAACAGATTTTCAGCAGCAGTTTCCAAGCGCGCGCGGCAGGCATCCTACAGAATTGGCTTCGATACAGGAGAAACTATGCGGCTACTCGACAGATTCAGGCGGCCGGACCGCGCACGAACAAGCAAGAGAGAGCGAGCTGAACACGACGCCGAACCGCTGCCTGAGAAAATCGAGCCAGCTCCGGCTACGACCTCGAAGGTGGCGCAAGACAGGGTGGCGCAAGACAGCCTTTCGAACCGCGCCAGCGAAGAGGACGCAGCGTAACCTCATCCGGCGATCTGGAGATCTGGAGATTTCGTCAGAACGGTGGCCCGAATTTTCCCACTCCGGTCATTTTTCCACTGAAAAAGTTTGCACACGCGTCGTAAGTTCCTGAAACTTAACCCCGGCGAGTGGCCCACGAACTGCTTTGGATAGAGCACCAAGGTAAGTTGGAGCCAGTCCCATGGGCCATCCGAGCCGCGAGATCCTCTGCATCGACGACGACGAGCAAACGCTGAGAGTCCGGACAATCGTCCTGGAGACGCTGGGGTACCACGTCTGGGCCGAATCGGACGCCCGCAATGCGCTAAGCGCATTCGAAGATCACGACATCTCCGCCGTCGTGATGGACTACCAGATGCCCGGGATGAATGGTGGCGAGGCGGCGCGCGAAATGAAGCGGCTGCGACCGGATGTGCCGGTGATGATCCTGTCCGCATTGCCCTGGCTGCCGGAAAGCGCGCCGGCGGACGCCATCGACATGTTCGTGCAGAAGGGTGAGCCGCTCAAGGTGCTGGCCAACCGGATCGAAGAGATGATCGCGGCGCATGAACGGCAGCTCGAACTTCCCGCCCACGTTACGGCCGACAACGTCGGGAGCGCCATCGGCGGGTTTCTAGGAAATCTCGCCGCCACTCTGCGCCCGCGGAAGAAAATCACGATCCACTGAAGAATGCAGCATTCGCCATTCCGCTACAGATAGCTTAGCCACCAATCGCGACGGCGCCGCTTCACCCCGGCGAACCAGCGGCACAACGGATAGGCCAGTACAACGGTCGAGATCCAGACCGCGTAGGTCACCCACAAGCTGAAGCCGTAATCGCTGGGAAACGAACTGCTCCCGGTGAGATTCAGCACGTCCCAGATCCAGCGCCCGTAGCGCGCATACGCCAGGCCGACGGCGATGAGGTGCGCAATGTACATGTGGACCAGGTAATAGAAGAGCGGCGTGCGGCCGAAAACGAGGAGCGGATTGCCGTCGCGCAGGCGAACGCGCTCCAGCCATCCCATGGCCGCGATTGCGGGCCCGAGCGTCATCAGCAGGAAAAGAAGCGAGGGCGGATACTTAGTCGTGTTCAGGAATGACAGGGCCGTGTATACCGCCGACTTCTGATGCGCCCAGCGCGATGCGTCGCCATAGACATTGATCGCGCGCAGTACGAGGAAAGCCGCGGTCATGACCAGTCCGACGCGCACCAGGAACCGTTGGCGGCGTTGGCCGTCCCAAGTGAAGACCGGGCCAAAGCAGTAGCCGAGGGCCATGACTGCGAACCAGGGCAGCAGTTGGTATCCGGCCACGATTACATGCCCGTGCACCTGAAACGCGCCGCGGGCGTGCACGATCTCCCACAACCAGGCCAGGGGTCCGAAGCGCGTGGCAGGAATGCCGTCGAGCAGGTTATGCAGCGCGATGGCCGCGATGCTCACGCCGGCAAGGACGCGCGTGGGCAGGTGCACGAGCGCGGCGAGGATGATCATGCTAGCGCCCAGCGCCCAAAGCACGATCAGGATCACCGTGGTGTAGTCGAACGTGAAAAACAGGCTGAAGCGGCTGACCGTAACTTCCAGCACG
>JBOGLI010000347.1:0-2752 GCA_050746165.1 Terriglobales bacterium
GGTAAGCCCGCCTTTGGCTTACCCGGGGGGTCGTCGACCCTTGTGCCTCACGACTCATGCCTACTAGGAGGTCGCGTATGAAACTTTCGCTGCGGCTCTTCGCAGTGCTCGTATTCGTGCTGGCGGCAACGCTGGAACTTCGCCCCGCCGAACTGGCCGGCATCAACCTTCCCGACACCGCCCAGACCGGCACCACCAAGCTGGTCCTCAACGGCCTCGGACTGCGCAAGAAATACATGGTGAAGGTATACGTCGCCGGACTGTATATCGAGCGGAAGTCGTCGGATCCGCGCACCATCCTCCGCAACGACGCTCCCAAGCGCGTCGTCATGCAATTCGTTCGGGACGTCAGCAAGCAGCAATTAACCGACGCGTTCGAAGAATCGTTCCGCGACAATACTCCGCAAGCAGCCAAGACGGTGAGGCCGGACATCGATCGATTCCTGGGTGCGCTCGAGCCGGTGCACAACGGCGATCAGATCGTCTTTACCTACATCCCCGGCCAAGGCACCACGTTTGCCTTGAACGGTCATGAGAAGCTCGCGATCGCCACTCCGCTTTTTGCCGAAGTGCTCTGGTCGGTCTGGCTCGGTCCGAAACCTCCCAGCGCCGACCTGCAAAAGGGCATGCTCGGCCAGTAGCAAGCGACGAGGGACAAGAGGCAGGGCAGAACATAAATGTGCCGCGCTCGCTGCGCGTCCCCTTACCCTGCTTTACGGCGCCAGATCGATCCGGTTCTTCACCAGCAATTGTCCGGTCGCGCGATCGAGTTGCGCGACGGCGCGGTGGTAGTCAATCTGCGCCTGTACAAGGCTCTGCTGCGCCGCGGAAAGCTGCGTCTGGGCATCCAGTACGAAGAAAATCGTTTGCGCACCCAGTTCGTATTTGCGCTGCTCGGCCTCCAGGTTTTTCTGCGACAGGTCGCGAGACAGCTTGGCCGCCGTCACCGAGAGCTTCGCCTGTTCCAGTAGATCGGCCGCGTGCTTAACGTCAATGGTGACCTGCTGCTCGCTGCGGCGCATCTTGTAGAGATCGCGACGTTTGCCGACCATCGCGTTGCCGAGGTCGGCCTCCGCGCCGCGGTTGCGCAGTGGCAGCCGCAGCGACAGCGTCATTCCATATCCCGGAAAATTCATCGAGCCTAACTGATCGAGCGCATCCGACAGTCCGCCGGTAGTGACCACCAGCGGATTGCCGTTGGCGTCAGTCGTGATCTGGTGGCCGCCGACGCCGTTCATCGAATAAAACGAGCCGATCGAGAGCTCGGGCTGAAGGTTGTTGTGCGCGAGCTTGATGTTGGTATCGTCATTCTCCGACTGCTGCCGCAGTGCCTCCAGCTCCGGACGCGACTGCAGCGCCAATTGCAACTCCGCCAGCAGATCGATGGGCGCCATGTCGCCCATGTTCTCGGCCGATTCGGTCAGGTCAAGATCGAGAACGGCGGTGCGCGGATCCAGGTCGGCGCCGATGGTGCGGCGGAACTCGTCTTCGACTTGCCGCAGCGCGTATTGCGACTGGATCAGCCGTAGCTTTTGTTGCGCCACCTGCGATTCCGAACGGTAAATATCGAGCGGCGGAAGCGCGCCCAGTTCCAGCATGCGCTTGTTCTGCTTGTAAGTCGCGTCGGCCATGTCGAGCGCCGACTGCGTCACCTTCAGGCTCTCGCGCGCCTGCACCACGTCCCAATACTGGTTCATGGCGCGCAGCACCGAGTCCATGACCGAGGCCTCGAAGTTGGCGCGCGACTGCTTCAGGTTGCGCTGCGCGATGATGATGGGCGCGCGGGCGGCAAAGAACCCGCGGTTGCGCAGCAGGTTTTGTGTCAGCGAGACGGTTAATGCCGAGCTGATGCTCGGATTCAGCGTGGCGTAGCTGCTGTTGGTCGTGTTGCGGTAGGCGTTCCAACTGACGTTATATAGCGTGCCGCTCTCGAACAGTTGCGAATACTGCGACGTGAAGTTCTGCGCCAGGCTGCTCAGCGTGCTCGCGCCCGTCAGTTGCGTCGTCGAAGGCGAGGTGGACCGCGCCGGCGAAAACGTCGACGAGAGCACCGGGTCAAACGGCGCGTAGGTCTTGGTCAGGTTCCAGCGCGCGGTGTCGAGTTGCAGCTCGTTCAGCTTGATGTCAGTGTTGTTCTCCAGCGTGAGTTGAACGGCGTCGGCCAGCGACAGACGCAACTTGCCATCGATGATGAACGGCTCCATCCCGCCCACCGGCGCGATGCGCACATTCTTGCCGCTCGGCTTCATGAAGAATTTCTGGAAATAGGACGGCTGCGGAAATGTCTGCGCCGCGCACGTTCCGGCCAGCAACAAGAACAGAATTGCAACTCGACGAACCATGTGCCGTTACCTCAACTGAGTAATAAGTAAGGAGTAATAAGTACTTAGCTGCGAACACCGCGCTCATTACTTATTACTCGCAGTCACTCGTACCGGATCGCTTCCACCGGATCGAGCCGCGCCGCCTTGCGCGCGGGATAAATGCCGAACAACAATCCCACCGACACCGAGAACACGAACGCCAGCGCGATCGAACTGAACGTCATGATCGTGGACCAGCCCGCGAGCATGGCGATGGCGCGCGACAGCGCGAAGCCGAAGAACACGCCGATCAGCCCCCCGGAAAATGAAATCAGCACCGCCTCCACCAGGAACTGGCGCACAATGTCCTTCTGCCGCGCGCCAATCGCCCTGCGCACGCCGATCTCGCGCGTCCGCTCCAGGATGCTCGCCAGCATGATGTTCATGAT
>JBOGLI010000348.1:0-5825 GCA_050746165.1 Terriglobales bacterium
AGAGAATTGCCAGCACTGCGATTTTCTTCGTCATATGTTTTTGTCCTCTTTGAATGCGTGTGGCCAAGCAGGCCAGCGTGGTCATCATGCTCGTTTTGCAATACGAATGCTGTGATTTCACTCAACCGCGCACGTGACGCAACGCACAATGGCCGCGTACACGAGCGTTGTCGAGGGGCCCTGCTATTGAGACACCGCAACTTACGCGCCGTAAGCGCATAAGGGGTAAAGAAGTGTAACGATGTGTAACGCGCTAGCGGATGGTTTTGACCGCGATATCCACTGGCGACGATCCAACCGGAATCATCGTGACCAGGGCGCGCGGTTTGGACGGATTCTGCCCCTTGATGAATGCCTCGGCGGCGCTGATCTTCTCTCCACGCGGCATGGGGGCCAGGCGGACGACGGCGACGTCCCCCGAACCGACATCGGCAATAAGCAGGAAATTCTCTGCCGGGGTGAGTGCCATTGCACGCGGTTCCCGGCCGACTTGTACAGAGCCAATCATACGTCCGTCATTAATGCTGAAGACAGAGACGGTGTCAGATCCCGAGTCGGCGACGTAGAGGAGGGAATTGTCAGCGGTCACCAAAGCAGAGGCCGGTTTATCACCCATTAGAAACGTCCCGCCTACCTCATTCGCCGACGTTTCAATCACCGACACGGAAGCCGCGTTGAGGTTGCAGACAAACAATTCTCCGCCATCAGGTTTGATCGCCAGGTTGACGGGAGTCTTGCCGACATCGAGCAGGGAAAGCAGCGCGCCACTTTTCAAATCGAGGCTTGCTACCTGCGACACGGCGGGACAGGCCACAAATGCCTTGCTGGAATCGGGCGTCATGGCGATATCGCGGGGACCTGCGCAAACGGACGCCGTGCCGCGCACCTTCATCGCCGACGCGTCGATGAGAGAGACGGAATTGTCGGCGTTGTTGGAGACCACAACCGTATTGCCGTCGGGCGTGACCTGCGCGAAGGTCGGGAAGTTTCCAACCGGGACATTGGTAAGCACCTTGCGGGATTGCAGATCGAGCACCGACACGGTCCCGGAGCCGGTATTGGCGACATAACCGCGCTTTCCATTTACGGAAACGCTGACCCGCGACGGTCCACGTTGAACCGCAATGGTCGCCTCAACGGTGTTACGGGCGGCGTCGATCACCGACACGGTATTGGAATCCGCATTCGTGACGTACAGCTCGTCTCTAATCGGATTCGGGGTGATCGCGACGGGGCCGTGGCCGACGGCGATCGTGCGCGAGACCGCCATCTGTGAGACGTCGATGACCGAGATAGAATCGCTTTTCATGTTCGCTACATAAGCGAAGACATGCTCGAGGTGGAGATTGCGGTCACGGTGGCAGGCGGTGCCCGTTGCGGCCAGCAGGACTGCGCACCAGACGCGGAATTTGAGCTTTCTCATGAACGAGCAGTTCAGGATTCAGATGGAGAGCGTTTCAAGCACGCGCCGAGGGTATCGAGTGTTCACGGCAATGCCTGAAATACGCGATACAAAATACGACATACAGGGTTTCACCGGCTCACTCCGGCGGCCGCGGCCAGCGGTGCGGGCATCGACCGTCCGACGACTGGCGCAATCGCCCCTACCTCACGCACCAGGTCCACAAACTGGCTGGGATAAATCGACTGCGGACCGTCAGAGAGGGCGTGGTCGGGATCGTGATGGACCTCGATAATCAGGCCGTCGGCGCCCACCGCAATGGCGGCGCGTGACAGCGGCTGCACCTTGGATCGCTTGCCCGTGCCATGGCTCGGGTCAACGACGATCGGCAAATGGCTCAGACGATGAACAGCCGGGACGATGCTGAGATCAAGCGTGTTGCGGGTGTGATCGGCGAAGGTGCGGACACCGCGTTCGCAAAGCACGACCTGGTAATTTCCCTCGCTCATGATGTATTCGGCGGCCATCAGGAATTCTTCCAGGGTCGCGGCCATGCCGCGCTTGAGCAGCACCGGGCGCCGAGCTTTTCCTGCGCGTTTCAACAGGGAATAATTCTGCATGTTGCGGGCGCCGAGCTGGATGACGTCGGCGTATTGCTCCACTTTCTCCAGCGACTCGTTGTCGATCGCCTCGGTGACGATGAGCAGGCCAAAGCGCTCGCGGATCTCCGCCATGATTTCCAGACCCTTTTCGCCGAGGCCCTGGAATGTGTACGGCGAGGTGCGCGGCTTATACGCGCCTCCGCGAAAGAAACGCGCGCCCGCTTTGGCGACATGCTCGGCCACGGTAAAGGCCTGGTCGCGGCTCTCGATGGCGCACGGTCCGGCGATCACGGCAAGATGCTCGCCGCCGATCGACGTATCGGTTCCGGGGAAGCGAATGACGGTGTTGTCTTCCTTAACGTCGCGGCTGACCAGCTTGTACGGCTTGCTGACGCGGATGACTTCCTGGACGCCCGTCATCTCCTCGAGGCCGATTTCGACGACGCCCTGGTTGCCCGTAATGCCGATCGCGGTGCGCTGCGCCCCGGGAATGGAATGGGCCTTTAATCCGGCACTCTCGATTCTTTCGCAAACCGCGCGCACCTGCGCTTCGGTGGCGTGCGCCTTCATGACGACTAACATAAGAACCTCGGAAAAATACTGCGCGGAAGCCAGAGCGGGACGGCTGTGAATAAGTCCCGAAATTCCTCGCGAGGCATTCAGTATATGGCCCGTACGGCTGGTTGCACAACGGACGGGGCGAGCGGAAGTTCGATAGTATCTTGCTGACAAGAGGGCAAGCAGGCCGATGGCTGCAACGACAAGTTCAGCGAAAGCGAAGAAGGCAAACGAGAAGTACGTTCTCAGGGCGCCGCGAGGCGGAGATCCCGGCTGGGTGGTCTGGCGTCATGGCGTGCTTTACGCGCGTGATGAGCGTTACGACATGCGCTTCGAGGCCCTGGTCGCGCAACTCGTGGGCGAATTCTTCCAGCGTAATGACAGCGAGCGTGAACGCTGTTGGATCGCCGAGCGCAACGGGGAGAACGTCGGATGCGTGTTTGTCTTCCGCAAGTCGGTACGCGTGGCGAAGCTGCGCATGCTGCTGGTGGAACCCTCGGCCCGGGGACTAGGGTTGGGATCGCGGTTGATCGACGAGTGCATCCAATTCGCGAAGACGGTGGGGTATCACAAGATGGTGTTGTGGACGCACAAATCTCTCACCCAGGCACGGCGCTTGTACAAGAATGCGGGATTCAAGCTGGTGAAGGCCGTACCAAATCCCAGTTTTGGCCGAAAGCTGGTGGACGAATTCTGGGAGATCGAACTCTGATGCCACGCTCCATGGCCCAAGAGCAGGACATCCTGAAGCAGCCGCCGCCCAAGACGCCGCCACCGCGAACTTCACGGCGGATTGGCATTCACACTTCGACGGCAGGCGGCGTGGAGACGGCCGCCGAGCGCGCGTACCGTCTCGGATGTTCCACGTTCCAGGTGTTCTCGTCGAGCCCGCGGCAGTGGAAGCCGTACGGGCTGGCGCCTTCGCAGTGCGAGGTCATGAACTCGTTGCGCGCGAAATACGATCTTAAGCCGCTGGTCATCCATGCCAATTACCTGGTCAACCTCGCCGGCGGCAATGAGGAGTTTCATCGCAAGTCGGTCGAGGCATTTCGCGGCGAGGTGGAGCGGGCGATGGCGCTGTGCGCCGAATACTTGGTGCTGCACCCAGGGTCGTTTCGCGGCAGCAGCCGGGAAGAAGGCTTGGCCAAGGTCGCCGCGAGCATCACCGAGGCGACGCGAGGATTGGATTTGTCGCACGGCGGATTGACCATCCTGATCGAGAACACGGCGGGCGCAGAGTTTTCGCTGGGATCGAGTTTTGAGCACGTGGCGGCGCTGGTCGGGGTACTGCGCGCGCGGCTGCCGGTTGCCGCTTGCATCGATACCTGTCACACGCACGTGGCTGGATATGACATCGTCAGCGAAAGCGGGTACGAGCAAACCATCCAGCATCTCGATGGCACCGTTGGACTGAAGAACGTTCCCGTCTGGCACTGCAATGACGCGAAGGCAGCGTGCGGGTCGAAGCTGGACCGGCACCAGCACATCGGGAAGGGAACCATCGGGCTGGAACCGTTCCGCAGGCTACTGAACGACTCCAGGCTGGCGCATTGCGCGTTTATTGCCGAGACGCCGATCGACGAACCGGGCGACGATCGCAGGAACGTGGAGGCGCTGAAGGCGCTGGTGAAAGACGATAAGAAGCCGCGGAGGAATGCAGATAAGCGCGAATTGAAACAAGCGAAGAGGTAGAAATCTATCGGTCGATCGAGTGCGTGTGTTTGACAACGTTGGCTTTGAGCCAGCCTTGGAAAGTCTCAGCGATTTGTCGAGATCGCGGCGTCCCTACTCCGATGCGATCCATCTCCCGCGAAATGTCGATCATCGCATTCCAGAATCTCTCCGTGTCTTTCTTGTGCTCTTCCGTATCACACGGACAGAGCAAGACCTCCCATACGGCGCCCGATCCTCCCCACATGTCGACGCCTGAAAGCGTCCGGTAATCCGGAACGTCAGTATGGAATGTCGACAGAATGCGATCTATCACGTCCACCTGGCCAGGGTTGTCATACTTATTCAATAAATCCCGTGCTACAGCCAGAGATTCAGCCAATCGGTTCCGTTTGATCTTGCCCCGTGTCTTCCCAATCGCCAAATCACGTTCGCGCAGTTTTTCCAGGATCTTCAGCTTTTCGCTGAATGGCAGCGCAGCAAGCTTTTTTCTGGTCTCGTCACTCATCGAGTCTTGCTCGCAATTTCTGCCACTTCTCCATCAAACCGAATTTGTCCAGGATTCGCTGAAGCTTGTCGGAGTCAATACTCGCCTGCTCGAAAAATTGGATGATCCGAGAGCGGTCTTTAGATCGACCGGTGCGCAATGCAATGGCAATGAGGTGTTCCGGGCCGATGACTCTCGTCCGTACTCCGTCGACATCCGTTTCGATCGCGTGTTCCAGCGCTTCTCGGTCTAGGTCGCCGGATGCGGGCAGAAATTGGACCGGCCAGTCACCAACGACAATGTATTCACCTTCAGCCTTGCAACCGCGCGAAACCAGGTATTCGTAGATGGGAGACAAACTTATTAGCCGAGCTTCCGGAGCGTTTGGGAACTCGACGAAGATGTCCAGATCGACCGTCGCAGCAGGTTCGATGTAGAAGGTCGCCCCCACCGCCCCGCCGATGGCGTACTGTTCGATGACGCCGTCCGCCTGCATGCGGTTGATGACTTCCAATGTGTCTTTGATCGCCAATGCGGCTCAATCATACGGGAAACGTGGGCTTCCGACGAGCCTACACGCCTACTGCGAATGGCTTGGGCGTCTGCGGCTCATGGGTAGCGGCGCGGCCCAGCAGGCGCTCGAAGCGGCCTTGCAGCAAGGACATCAGCCCGGTGTACCAGAATCCCAGCACGAACAGCGCGAGGAAGGGAACAGTGACGTAGTTCTCGTTGTTGATCGCGTACCAGATCGTTGCAGCGAAATAGGTGCCGACCAGCAATTCGATAAATGGGATCAGGCCCAGGCCTTTGCGATATTTCGTGCTGCGCACGCGGTCCTTTTTCGAATGGACCCGGTACTTCGGCGTGCGCGCGAACGCCGACTGTTTGCCGAACAGCGCTTCCAGCACGACTTTCGAGTTGGTCAGCGTGAGGCCGATGCCAAGCGACATGAGAAAAGGAAGATAAAGGAACGTCCGCAGCCAGGTTTTCGGGAATAGCTCCTTCTGCGAGACCAGGTAGAAGCTGGAAATCGAGAACGTGGACGCCAGGAACAGGGGCAGGTCGATGTAGAGCATCTGGAACCATCCCTGGTAGAAGCGGATGA
>JBOGLI010000349.1:0-3386 GCA_050746165.1 Terriglobales bacterium
ACCTGATAGCGCGCGATAAGGTCGGCGCCGACTACGTCCAGACCGTCAACAAGTTCCACTACCACGCGTTCTGGTTGCGCGACGCCTCCTACATCGTCCGCATGTACGACATCAGTGGATATCCCGACATCGCGCGGCAGTGCCTCGATTTCTTCGCGCGCTGGCAACAGCCGGACGGCAACTTCGTGTCGCAGGGCGGGCAGTTCGACGGCTGGGGACAGACGCTGTGGGCCTATGGCGAGCACTACCGCATCACCCACGATCGCGCCTTCGCGGAGCAGGTCTATCCCGCGGTGCAGAAGGCGGTCGCATGGCTGGTGCAGGCGCGCAACGCTGACCCGATGCACCTGATGCCGAGCACTTCCCCCGGCGACAACGAGGAAATCACCGGTCACGTAACAGGACACGATTTCTGGGCGCTAGCGGGCCTGAAGAATGCGATCGCCCTGGCGGAAGCTCTCGGACAAACCGCCGACGTGAAGGCGTGGCGCCGCGAGTACGACGATTTCTACGCAACATTTCACGCCGCGCTCGTGCAAGCAACCGCGAAGACCGGCGGCTACATTCCGCCCGGGCTTGACGGTCAGCATGGACAGGACTGGGGCAACATGCTCGCCGTTTATCCCGAAATCATCCTCGACCCGCACGATCCGATGGTCACGGCGACGCTGAATGGAACCCGCGCCAAGTACCAGGAAGGCATCATGACCTATGGCGACGGCATGTTCCTCCATCACTACCTCACGATGAAGAACACCGAGACCGAGCTCGTTCGCGGCGACCAGCAAATGGCGATCGAGGAACTGTACGGGCTGCTGCTGCACACCAGCTCGACACACGCCGGGTTCGAGTATTCGATCCGGCCGTGGGGGGACCGCGACTTCGACGGCAACATGGCGCCGCACGGCTGGTTTGCGGCGAAGTTCCGCGCGCTCGTGCGCGATATGCTGGTGCGCGAGCAGGGCAACGACCTTCATCTGCTATCGGCGCTCTCGCCGGCGTGGATCAAGGACGGCGCGGAGATTAGCGTCCGGCACGCACCAACCGAATTCGGGGAGATGAACTTCAGGATGGCATTCTCAGCGGGCAAAGCGGTGCTCACGCTCGATCCGCACTTTGAGAAACGCCCGGATCGCATCGTCCTGCACTTGCCATGGTTCATGCAGACGTCGAGGGTCACAGTCGAAGGGCGCTCCGCCTCGATCGAGCAGGACGCGGTTGCCCTGCCTGCCTCGGCGCGAACGGTTGAGATCACCTGGACGCGCCGGGCGGATACGCCCGACCTCAGCTACAGCGCCGCAGTGGCTTCCTACGAGGCGGAATATCGCCGCCGTTACGAGAAGTGGCTCGCGGGCGAAGAGTAGAATAATCAGTTTTCCTGATCGTTTCGTACTCTGCGTTTCGGATTACAACTGGACTCATTCATGAATAGCAGGAAGGTCGCGTTGTTCGTGTTGCTGCTCGCCATGCCGTCATTGGGGCAGCAGTTGAAGCTGATTCCGTATCCCAAGCAGGTTGATATGGGCGCCGGCGCGGTGATCGTAACGTCGGCCACGCGAATCTCCGTCGCCGCCAAACATGCGAAGGCTGATCGCATGGCCGCCGAGATGCTGGCGGAAGAAATCGAGAGCACTACCGGACACAAGCCGCGGATTGGCGAGTCGCGCGTCGATGCGATCGTGCTCACGCGCCTGGAGCCGAAGGCCGACGACCCGCCGCTGTTCAAGAACGAGGGCTACACCATCGAAGTGAAGAAGGGCCGGATCGTGGTCGCCGGCGCCAGCGATGCCGGCCTGTTTTATGGCGTGCAGACGCTGCGTCAGCTACTTCAGCCCGAAGGCAAGAAGCTGCGCGTCCCGGAAGTTGCCATCCGCGACTGGCCCTCGATGCGCTGGCGCGGCGTGCATGACGACCTGAGTCGCGGACCCATCGCCAAGCTCGAATTTCTCAAGCAGCAGATCCGTACCCTGAGCGAATACAAGATCAACATGTTCTCGCCGTACATGGAGGCGGTGTTCGCGTATCCCGGGCACCCCCTGGCGGCGCCGCAGGAGGCGGCCATCACGCCCGACGAGGCGCGCGAGCTGGTGAAGTACGCGGCGCAGTATTACGTCACCGTGGTCCCCGAGCAGGAGGCGTTCGGGCACCTGCACAACATCCTGAAATACGAGCTGTACTCGAACCTCGCCGAGACCCCACACGGACACGTGCTCGCGCCCGGGCAGGAAGGCTCGTACGCGCTGATCCAGGACATGTTCGGTGAACTGGCAAAGGTATTTCCGGGACCATTCCTGCACATCGGCGCCGACGAGACTTTCGAGTTGGGGCGCGGACAAACCAAGGCCAAGGCGGATGAGGTCGGAATTGGCAAAGTTTATCTCGATTACCTCTCGCGCATCTCGGCCATCCTGAAGCCGCTCGACAAGCGCATCATGTTCTGGGGCGACATCGCGATGAAGTACCCGCAACTGCTGAACATCCTGCCCAAGGACGTGATCGCGGTGGCGTGGTCCTACAGCGCGCGTCCGAATTTCGACAACATGCTGAAGCCGTACAAGGACAACGGCCTCGATCTGTTCGTGGCGCCCGGGGCGAATAACTGGAACCGGATTTTTCCCGACCTTGACCAGGCGCTCCCGAACATCAGCACTTTCGTGCGCGACGGCCAGAAATTCGGCGCGCTCGGCATGTTGAACACCAACTGGAATGACGATGGCGAATCGTTCATCGGCCTGACGTATGCGCCCTTCGTCTTCGGCGCTGCCTGCTCGTGGCAGGAGGGCGAATGCAATATCCAGCAGTTCGAGCAGGCTTACGACTGGGCCTTCTACCGCAATACCGACTCCACTTTCATCGACGCGATTCGCGGCCTGAACCAGGCCAACACGCTGCTGAAAGGCGCGGGCTTGGGGGATTCGTCGGACCAGTATCTCTGGGTGGATCCATTTTCTCCGGCGGGCGCGAAATTGGCGGGACGCATGCTGCCTGTGGCGCATGACCTGCGCATAACCACAGAGACTGCGCTCAAGGCGCTGCTCAGCAGTCGCGACAAGGCATTGATCCACGCGGACACAATCGAGCCGATGGTGGTCGCCGGATACCGGCTGGATTTTCTCGGCATGAAGGTGCAGTACCAGGACGAGATCGCGCGAGCCTACCAGAACATCCTGACCACCACCGCGAATGGCCGCTATAACTGGACCTACGGCGCGGAAGTTTCGGGCACAAACGGGCGGCTGGAGGATTTGCGCGACGCCCTCGTCCGCAACCGCACCATGTACGAGGCCTATTACCTCAAGGAAAACCGGCCTTACTGGCTGGGAAACGTTCTGTCGCGTTACGATCATTTGATCCAGACGATCCAGGCAAAGATCTTCGAGTTCCAC
>JBOGLI010000350.1:0-7917 GCA_050746165.1 Terriglobales bacterium
TCGGTCGCGCTGCGGCATTTCAATCTGAAGCTGAGCGGATCGCTCGCCGAGGCCGCCGACATCACCGGCCGCCTCGCTGCCTCATTGCGCGAGAAGGTTGAGCAAGCTGAGCTGTTGAACATCTATCGCGACATCGATCTGCCGCTCGTGCCCGTGCTGGCGCGCATGGAGGAGCATGGCATCAAGATCGATTGCGACGTGCTGCACGAGATGGGTCGCCGCCTGGAGCGCAAGATCGATGAGAAGGCGCAGAATATCCATCGGCTCGCGGGCGAGACATTCAACATCAACTCGCCCAAGCAGCTCGGCGACGTGCTCTTCAACAAGCTCAACCTGCCAAAACCGATGAAATACGGGAAGGGAAAGACGATCTCGACCGCGCAGGATGTGCTCGAAGGACTCGCAGCCGACCACGAGATCGTTCGCCTGGTGCTCGCCTATCGCCAGCTCTCGAAGTTGAAATCCACCTACGTCGATACGCTTCCCGGCCTGCTGAACCAGTGCACGCAGCGCCTGCACACGACATTCGACCAGACCAACGCGGTGACCGGGCGGCTGTCGTCGAAAAATCCGAACCTTCAGAACATCCCCATCCGCACCGAGCTGGGCCGCGAGATCCGGGCGGCATTCATCGCCGAACCTGGCAACCTGCTGCTCAAGGCCGACTACTCGCAGATCGAGCTGCGCCTGATGGCGCACTTCTGCGAAGACCCTCTGCTGACGAAGGCTTTCCTGAGCGGCGGTGACGTGCACAAGGCCACGGCGGCGGAGCTGTTCGGCGTGCACATCGAACTGGTCACGAAGGAACAGCGCGGAGCGGCCAAGACGGTCAACTTCGCGACCATCTACGGCCAGCGCGAATTTTCGCTCGGCCAGCAGCTCGGCATTCCCACCGGCGAGGCAAAGAAGTTTATCGCCGATTATTTCGCGAAATATTCCGGCGTACGCCAGTTCATCGACCGCACGCTCGAAGAGGCGCGGCGCGACGGATTCGTGCGCACGCTCTTCGGTCGCGTCCGCCCGCTGCCCGACATCAACAGCAAGAATTTCAACCTGCGCGGCTTCGCCGAACGGACAGCCGTGAACACGCCTTTGCAGGGCACCGCCGCCGACCTCATCAAGCTGGCAATGATCCGCATCGATCGCGAACTGCGCGAGAAGAAACTGAAATCCCGCATGCTGCTCCAGGTGCACGACGAACTCGTCTTCGAGGCGCCGGAAAAAGAAATTGCGCAGCTACGCGCGCTGGTCTCCGATGCCATGGAGAACGTTTATAAACTGAAGGTACCGCTGGTGGTGGATGTGAGCGTGGGAAAGAATTGGCGGGATATGAATGCAGCCGTCAGTGGTCAGTAATCAGTGATCAGCAGGCTTGCCGTTGTGCTTTGAGGATTCGCAGGTTCATACTCCTGATCACCGACCACTGATCACTGACCACTGACCACTCTCGCGAGGAGATTTCGTGGCCATTGACTTAAAGAATCACGTCGCCCTCGTAACGGGTGCGTCGCAGGGAATTGGGCGCGCGTGCGCCGTGGCGTTGGCCGAGGCGGGCGCCGCCGTCGCTCTCGCGGCGCGCAACGAAGACAAGCTGCGCGAGGTCGCACAGGAAATTACCGGCAAAGGCGGGCAGGCTGAGGTCTTTCGCATGGACATGGCCAGCGAGGACGACATCAAGAACGCAGTCAAGGGCGCGACGGCGAAATTCGGCAAGCTCGACATCCTGGTGAATAACGCCGGCATTACCCGCGACACGCTCTCCATGCGCATGAAACGCGCCGATTGGGACGACGTCATCGCCACCAACCTCACCGGCGCTCATCTCGCGGCGCAGGCCGCTATCTCCGGCATGCTCAAGCAGCGCTGGGGACGCATCATTAACATCACTTCGATCTTCGGGCAGATGGGTCAGGCCGGGCAGGTAAACTACGCCGCGTCCAAGGCCGGCCTGATCGGCATGACCATGGCGCTGGCGCGCGAGGTAGCTTCCCGTAACATCACTGTTAACGCGGTCGCACCCGGCTGGATCGAAACGGCCATGACCGAGGTGCTACCCGACGAAATGAAAGAGCAGATGAAAAAAGCGATTCCGCTGGGCCGTGCCGGAAAGCCGGAAGAGATCGCGTACGCCGTGCGCTGGCTCGCCTCCGACGAGGCCGCCTATATCACCGGCCACGTGCTCAGCGTCAACGGAGGAATGCTCATGGGGTAAGCGCCGTTACACCCGCGCAACAATCCGTTCCTCTGCACACGCCGGGGCGCGGTGAACTCGCGGCCCTGCTCTTGAGTTTTGCCGCGCTGCTCGCCTGGTCCGCCGTTTATCCCTACGACTACTTCACCTGGTTTCTCGAGGTGGTGCCGGCATTCATTGCCCTCGCCATCCTGATTCCGACGCACCGCCGTTTTCCGCTGACCACTCTGCTTTACTGCCTGATCTGGGTACATGCCGTCATTCTCCTCGTCGGCGGCCACTACACCTACGCGCGCGAGCCCGTCTTCAACTGGATCCGAGACGCCTTCCATCTCACACGCAATTACTACGACCGTGTCGGACACTTCGCCCAGGGATTCGTTCCGGCGATCGTTGCCCGCGAAATCCTGCTGCGCAAACGCGTGGTGCGCGGTCGCGGCTGGGTGTTCTTTATCGTCGTCTGCATTTGTCTCGCGTTCAGCGCGGCGTATGAACTTTTCGAGTGGCGCACGGCGGTCGCGGAAGGCTCGCGCGCCACTGACTTTCTCGGCACCCAGGGCGACGTTTGGGACACGCAGGAAGACATGGCGACCTGCCTCGTCGGGTCAATCGTCTCGCTCCTGCTGCTATCGCGCTGGCATGACCAGCAACTCGGAGATGCCGGAGCATGATTGAGATCCTCGCGGCGCATGCGCCCGAGCGGATCGCGACCATCCGCGAACTGTTCCTCGAGTACGCAGCGTCCCTTGGCTTCAGCCTCTGCTTCCAGTCGTTCGATGAGGAGCTCGCTGCATTGCCCGGCGATTACTCTCCTCCGCGGGGGCGCCTGCTGCTCGCGATCGCCGACAATCGTTCCGCCGGCTGCGTCGCGCTCCATCCGCTGGAAGCAAGTGTCTGTGAAATGAAGCGCCTCTACGTGCGCCCTGATTTTCGGGGCCGCGGGCTTGGCCGCATGCTGGCCGAGCGAGTTCTCGCCGATGCGCGCTCCATCGGCTACGAGCGCATCCGGCTGGACACCGTGGAGCCGGTAATGGGCGCAGCCGTGGCCATGTACCACGCCATGGGCTTCCACGAAATCCCGCCCTACCGGCCGAATCCCATGCCCGGCACGCTCTACATGGAACTCGAGCTGGGCAAATTCAACTTTGCACAGAAAAGTACTTGACAGCACTCCGAAACCGTCGATAATACTCCCATGCCTGAGGTCCGCCACTGCCGCGCGCCCCGTATCCGCACCGTCGCGCGGATCGAAAGCGGAGCCGCCCTCGACGATCTCCGCTTCATTCGCCAGACGCTCGAAAACTCCACGTCGTTCACCGCCGTCCCCGGTTGGGGGATGGTCGGAATGTCGGGCGTGGCAGCGTTGGCCGCGGCCGTCGCCTGGCGGCAGTCCGGCTTTGACGGTTGGTGCGTCACCTGGCTGATCGCCGCCATCGTCGCACTCTCACTGGCAATGTTGACGATGTATCGGAAGGCCGCACGGGCAGGCATTCCATTGTTCACCGGCGCGGGACGCAAGTTCCTCCTGAATTTCCTGCCTCCCTTGGCAGTCGGCGCGCTGCTGACGCTGGCGCTGTATCGGGCCGACGCCGTGCAAGCCATCCCCGGCGTGTGGCTGTTGCTCTACGGTACGGCGGTAGTGAGCGGCGGCGCGTTTTCGGTCCGCATCGTGCCGGCGATGGGCTTCTGCTTCATGGGCATGGGCGCGCTTGCGCTGCTGGCGCCGGTCGCATGGACCAACCTCTTCATGGTCGCGGGTTTCTGCGGCCTTCACCTGGTATTCGGATTCCTGATTGCGAGGAAGTATGGCGGATAGAGCAAGAAAACTGCGCGCGGAAGCGCCACCGGTCGAGCGCCCCCGCATCCGTGCCCGCGCCGAGCGTACGGTCCAAGACTTGGATCCGGTGATCCACGAACGGATCCGGCTCGGCATCGTCAGCACGCTGGCAGTGAACGACCGGCTCAGCTTTAACGAACTGAAGTCGGTCCTGCAGACCACCGACGGCAACCTCAGCGTGCACGCGCGCAAGCTGGAGGAAGCCGGCTACATCGAGTGTGATAAGCACTTCGAGGGCCGCATGCCCAAGACCGAGTACCGCCTGAGCGCCTCGGGACGGCGCGCGCTCCAGCGCTATCTCGATGGCATGGAGGAGATCATCCAGCGGGCCCGCGGCTGATTTTTTGCGATTGTCCTTTGTAACGCAAAGTTCTTTCACTCACGGTCGCTCGAATTACGGATTTTGAATTACGGATTACGTCCTTATGGGAATTCACGTTGGCATCATCATGGACGGAAACGGGCGCTGGGCGAAGCAGCGCGGATGGCCCCGCATTGCGGGCCACCGCGCCGGAGCGCGCTCGGTGCGCAAAGTGGTCGAGGCGGCGCCCGACCTCGGCGTCAGCACCCTCACTCTCTACGCTTTTTCATCCGACAACTGGAAGCGGCCGCGGCCCGAGGTCTCGGCGCTCATGCAGCTCTTCTCCGAGTACCTGCAGAAGGAGATCGCGGAGCTGGCGCAGGAGGGCGTAAAGCTGACCATCATCGGCCGGCGCGACCGTCTCAGCCGCTCGTTGCTGCGCGAGATCGAGCTCGCCGAGCGCGCTACCGCTTCAGGTCAGCGCCTGTCGCTGCGGGTGGCGGTGGACTACTCATCGCGAGATGCGATCGTTCACGCCGCCTCGCTCGCCGCCCTGAGATATGCCACCGATGCGCTCGAGGACAAACCCATCGTCACCTTGACTGCTGACGACTTCCGCCGCCAGCTCGCGATCGCCACCTGCTCCGAGTCGGCGCCCGACCTCGATCTGCTGGTCCGCACCGGGGGCGAGCGGCGGTTGAGCGACTTCCTGCTCTGGGAGGCCGCCTACGCCGAGCTGGTGTTCACGG
This sequence comes from Terriglobales bacterium, assembly GCA_050746165.1. GTDB lineage: Bacteria > Acidobacteriota > Terriglobia > Terriglobales > Acidobacteriaceae > DAISJI01. The sequence continues at coordinate 5,079 of JBOGLI010000350.1, forward strand.
AACGCTTCTGGCCCGACTTCGAGGGCGCCGACCTGGCGGCCGCAGTCGCGGAGTTTCGCAGCCGGGAGCGGCGTTTCGGCGGCGTGCCCGAAGAAACCCCGGTGCTCGCCACCGCCGATGCGCAACCGGCCGGGCGCTGGCTGGAATAGCCGGAGGGTTAAGCGGAAAAGCATCTACTCTGGATACCAACCTGCAGTTCTCCGGGAGCGTCCTACTCGGGAGCATGGGAAAGCTCTCGCTCGGGGTGTCGGCCAGCTTCATTATCGTCGCCGGCCTGATTTTTTACGGGTTTACGCTCTTCGCCGAGTACTACGCCAAGGGGCGCTGGGCGAAGAACGTGACCGGCCTGCTCGCCGGGCTGGGAATGCTGTCGCTGGCCGCGGCCATCATGCTGGTGCCGCAGAACGCGGACGAACTGGCACACATTGCCCGCCAGACCGAAGCCTCGAGCGTTTTTCTCGGCATCAGCAGCGGGCTTTTGCTGGCTGCGATTGCCGCCTTCGGCGTCATTGCCTACACCAGACCTCTCCGCCTCTGGCACGAGAGGAAAATCGAGCGCGAACTTCACCGTGGACTCCCAAAGATCCCGTAAGGGCACGGCGGCGGACCGCGGGAAGCTGCTGCGCTGGCCCGCGTCCGGCCCGGCGCCACAATCCGGCCCACCGCGCAAGGGATGGACGAGGACCCTGCGCCGTCTCGGCCCCGGTTTCGTCACCGGCGCGGCCGACGTCGATCCCTCGCTGGTGATCGCCGCCACGGTGGCGGGCGCGGCTTACGGATACTCGCTGCTCTGGGTGGTCCTGCTGTGCATTCCTTTCCTGATCACCGTATTCGCGGTGACCGGGCGGATCGGTTGGGAGACGCGCGCCGGGCTGGTGGAGCTGCTCCGCCATCGCCTGGGACGAGGCATCGCGCTGGGCTGCGCCGCGATCATCGTGGTCATCAACCTGGCGATGATCACCGCGGACCTGATGGCGGTCTCCGCGGGGTTCTCGATCATCCTCAACATGCCGCGGACCTATTTCGTGGCCGCGGCCGCTTTCAGCATCTGGTACATCCTGATCTTCCGCGACTATCACCGGGTGACGCGCGCGCTCATCTGGCTCTCGCTGCCGCTGTTCGTGTACGTCGCCGCCGCGGTCATTGCCGCGCCCTCGCCGGCGGCGGTGCTGCACGGCACCTTCGTTCCGCACGTCCCGCGGACTGCCGGTTACGCCAGCGCCGTCGTTGGACTGATGGGCGCGCTGCTCACCCCGTATGTACTCGTGTGGCAGACCAGTTCGCGGCGCGAACAGGCGGAGAGCGGCGGTGAAGAACCGCACGGCGCCGAAGGCCATGCGGGAACGTTCGTCACCACGCTCCTGGCGTATTGCGCGATTGTCGCCGCCGGGTCGGTGCTCCACATACCTGACGCCGTCGGCATGACCATCGAGCAGGCGGCTCAGGCGCTAAAACCCGCCGCTGGCGCCTATGGCGCCGCGCTCTTTGCCGTCGGCATCATTGGCGCCGGAGGGGTTGCTCTGCCCGTGCTCGTCTCCTCGATGTGCTACAGCGTGGCCGAGGCCATGGGCTGGGAAGCGGGCTTGAGCCGACATCCCTGGGAGGCGAAGAGCTTCTATCTACTCATCTCGCTCGCCATGTTGACGGCAACCATGCTCAACTTCACCAACATCAGCCCCGTGGCCGCCCTCTATTGGTCGCAAGTGCTGGCGGGATTGCTGACCGTCCCCATCCTCATCTTCATCCTTATCCTCGCCAATGACCGGCGCATCGTACAGACTCCGAACACCAAGGGACAGAACTTCTGGATCGGCGGCGCCGCCGGGGCCCTCACCAGTGCCGCAGCCCTGCTGGTTTGGTGGAAGCTGCATCCTTGAGGCGTGAGGTCAGGTGGCGCGGGGGCGGCGACATGTCCGGCGGGACAACTCCTTCCGTGCCACGAGTAACTCCGTTGCGCCGGGAAAAAGCTGGCGTACAATGCGGCCAGTGCTCCCGCTGATTTTTGCTGCCGCGATCGCTCTCGCCGTCCTGGCGTACATGGTGCTGGCTTCGCGCCCGAACCGCGCCTCGCAGCAGCGCCGGCATCCGCGCCTCGACATAGCGGTGCCGGTGCATATCCACACCGAGGACGAGCGGCACGACGGCGAGAGCCGGAACATCAGCCAGGGCGGAATGTTGCTGCAGGCGCACGCCCCGGTTTCGATCGCGCAGCCGGTCCGGCTGAAGTTCACGTTGCCGTCGGAAACTCCGCTCGAGATTCCCGCCGTCGTCTCCTACAAGAAGGGCCAGCAGATCGGCCTACGTTTCGATCCTACCCATCACACGCGCGCCGACATCGAGAGGTGGATCTCGCAATCGCGCAGCGAAGCTCCCGCCGATGAGCGCGGCGATTCAGCTACTTCCTCTGGCAAATCCTGAGGGCCAACCCCCGGCACCCCGCGGTCTCTCTAACTCTGTAATCACCAGTGCGTCGCGGACTGCACAGGCGCGATTGGCGCAATCGGGGAGGTTTTTTCATGCGCAGACTAACCGGCGTGTTATTCGCTCTCGTCCTGGCCAGCACGATGGCCGTGGCCCAGGCAAACTCATCGCAGCAGTCGAACTCGGGACAGTCGTCGAGCGCGGCGCAAACGCCAATCACGGCGCCACGGACCACGAACGGCGATCGTGATGCCTCCGCAGTGGACCGCGGAGTACAGTCAGCGCCGTCGTCGCGGGACCGGGCCGTGGGCCAGGGCACCGCGCCGGCCACGACTCCGCCGCAGACGCCCGCGGCGACACCTGATGCGACGCAGCGCACCGCCAATACCGGCGGCTCGGGCGTGCCGTGGGGATGGAT
>JBOGLI010000351.1:0-3642 GCA_050746165.1 Terriglobales bacterium
GGACGTGTGCGTGGGTGGCGGATGCTACCGACTCTATCGTGAGACGAGGGGATGGTTTATTGAGGGCATCTACGACTGATTGCAAATTGGAAATTTGAAAATTGGAAATTTCTCGACCCCAAAACAAATTTCAAATTTACAAATTTCAAATTTCAAATTTGTTGTTATGTACGTTGAACTTCATGCGCAATCCGCATTCAGTTTCCTTGAGGGGGCGAGTGTTCCCGAGGAGATGGCGGCGGTGTGCCAGGAGCACGGGATGGGGGCGATGGCGATCGTGGACCGCGACGGCGTGTACGGGGCACCGCGGTTTCATTACGCAATGAAGAAAGCGGGAGCGAAGGCGCACATCGGGAGTGAAATCACGACGAATCGGGCCATCGGGTCATCCGGTCATCGGGTCAACAACAAATCCTCGCATTCCAATAACCCGATGTCCCGATCACCCGATGACCCGATCTCGAGATTACCGTTGCTGGTTGCGAACCGCACTGGGTATCGAAATCTTTGTCAGCTCGTCACGCGGATGAAGGCGTGGGGGCCGAAGGATGCGCCGCCAGAAGTGATCGCCGCGAGCGAAGACGATCTAGCGCAATTTGCGGAGGGGCTAATTTGTCTCACCGGCGGAGAGCGCGGACCGCTGGCGCAGGCGCTGGCAACGCGTGGGATGGAGGCGGCGAAGCGCGAGGCGGAGCGGCTGGTGCGGATTTTCGGCCGCGAAAATGTATACGTTGAGCTGCAGCGGCATTATCTGCGCGAGGAGGAGGCACGCAATCATGCGCTGATCGAGTTGGCGTCGTCACTGGGTCTGCCGCTGCTGGCGACCAACGGCGTGCGGCATGCACGCCCGGAGCAGCGCCAGTTGGCCGATGTCTTCACCTGCCTGGCGCATCACCGGACGCTGGCAACGGCGGGCACGCTGCTGGCGCGCAACCACGAGCGTCACCTGAAATCGCCGGCGGAGATGGAGCGGCTGTTCGCCGATTTGCCCGACGCGCTGGCGAACACCGCGGAGCTTTCATCGCGGCTGGAGTTCACGCTCGAGGACCTGGGCTACGAGTTTCCGCGGTACCCGGTGCCGGAGGGCGAGACGATGATGTCGTTCCTGCGCCAGCGCACCGACGAAGGTTATCGCTCGCGTTATGGGCGGGGTGGGCGCGAGTTGCGGCAGCGCGCACGGCGGCAGATCGAGCGCGAGCTGGCGCTGGTCGAGAAGCTCGGGCTGGAAGGCTATTTCCTGATCGTGTGGGACATCGTGCGCTACTGCCGCGAGCAGAACATCCTCGTGCAGGGGCGCGGGTCGGCGGCGAACAGCGCGGTGTGCTACTCGCTCGGGATCACGGCAGTGGATCCGGTCGGGATGGATTTGCTGTTTGAGCGCTTTCTCAGCGAGGAACGCGGCGAGTGGCCGGACATCGACCTCGATTTGCCGAGCGGCGACCAGCGCGAGAAGGCGATCCAGTACGTGTACCAGCGCTACGGCGAACGCGGCGCGGCGATGACGGCGAACGTGATCACCTATCGCGGACGGCTGGCAGCGCGCGAGATGGGCAAGGTGCTCGGATTCGATAACCAGACCATTGACCGGCTGGGGACACTGGTCGGGACGTGGGAATATAAATCGCCTGACGATACATTGGAAAACCAGTTCCGGCTGGCCGGTTTTGACCTGCGGCATCCGCGCATGAAGAAGTTCCTCGAGTTGGCGCTGGCCGTGCAGGACCTGCCGCGACATCTTGGGCAGCACTCGGGCGGAATGGTGATCTGCCAGGGGCAGCTCGATTCGGTGGTGCCGTTGGAGCCCGCGTCGATGCCGGGACGCACGGTGGTGCAGTGGGACAAAGAAGATTGCGCGGACCTGGGAATCATCAAGGTGGACCTGCTCGGGCTGGGCATGATGGCGGTACTGGAGGATTCGATCGAGCTGATCCGCGATCACTACAAAGAAGAAGTCGATCTGGCGCATTTGCCGGCCGACGATCCGCCCGTGTATGCGGCATTGCAAAAGGCGGACACGGTGGGGATGTTCCAGATCGAGAGCCGGGCGCAGATGTCGTGCCTGCCGCGGCTGCGGCCGACGAAGTTCTACGACATTGTGATTCAAGTGGCGATCATCCGTCCGGGACCGATCGTCGGAAAAATGGTGAACCCGTTCCTGGAGCGGAGGCAGGGACGTCAGCAAGTGACGTACGCGCATCCGTCGCTCGAACAAGTACTGGAGCGGACGCTGGGCGTGCCGCTGTTCCAGGAACAACTGCTGAGGATGGCCATGATCACCGCGGGATTCAGCGGCGGCGAAGCGGAGGAGTTGCGGCGCGCGATGGGATTCAAGCGCAGCGAGCTGCGCATGAAGGACATCGAGGCGAAACTGCGCGCGGGCATGACGCGCAACGGCATCTCGCAGCAGGCGCAGGAGGACATCATCCAGCAGATCACGTCGTTCGCGCTGTATGGATTTCCCGAATCGCACTCGGCAAGCTTCGCGCTGCTGGCGTATGCGAGCGCGTATCTGAAGGTGCATTACCTGGCGGCGTTCACGGCGGCGCTGCTTAACAATCAGCCGATGGGGTTCTATCACCCGTCGACGATCGTGAAGGACGCGCAGCGGCACGGGCTGCGGATGCTGCCGGTGGACGTGAGTCGCTCCGATTGGTTGTGCACGATTGAGCAGTCGCCAGTCGCCCGTCGCCAGTCGCCAGAACATTTGCAAAGTGAAATTTGTAATTTGCAAAGTAAGAGTGAATGGGATGCCAGCCAACTTTCCAAATTACAAATTGCAAATTGCAAATTCGCCGCAACTGATGACTGCCGACTGGCGACTGGCGACTACTGCGTCCGCCTTGGCCTGCGATATGTGCGCGGGTTGCGGGAAGAGGCGGCGCGGGCACTGGTGAGGGAACGGGAGAAGCGGCCGTTCAAATCGATCACCGATCTCGCGCGGCGCGTGCCGGAGTTGCGAAAGACGGAGCTGACGATGCTGGCAAAAGTGGGAGCCTTGAATTCGCTCGGAAACGCCGATTCAACACGGAGACACGGAGCCACGGACGAGGATTTGCAATTTGTAATTGGTAATTTGCAAAGTAAAACCGAATTTTGTTCTGATCCCGAAAATTACAAATTACAAATTACAACTTACAAATCGTCCCAGCGATTTCATCGCCGTGACGCGTTGTGGCAGGTGGCGAAAGCGGCGCAGCCGGTCGGGCCGTTATTGAAGGAGATCGCGGAGCCGGATACGGCGTCGCCGCTCGAGCAGATGGATCACGAAGAGCGGCTGGTGGCGGACTTCTCGGTCACGGGGTTAACGGTCGGACCGCACGCGATGGCATACCAGCGGGAGCAATTGAGGAAGCAGGGCGTGCTCACCGCGGTGGAACTGGAGCGGGCAAAGAACGGGCTATGGGTGAAGGCGGCCGGCTGCGTGATTGCGCGGCAGCGTCCGGGGACGGCGCACGGCTTTGTGTTTCTCAGCCTGGAAGACGAAACGGGGATCGCGAATGCCATCGTTACGCCGGACTTGTTCGAAAAATACAGGATTGAGTTGGTGTCCGCGCGGTTCCTGATGGTTGAGGGCGTGTTGCAGCACCAGGACAACGTAATCTCGGTGCGAGCGAAAAGCATCACGCTGATGCAATTCACGGC
>JBOGLI010000352.1:0-4090 GCA_050746165.1 Terriglobales bacterium
GCGACCAGGGTTTCGCATAACCGGCCTGAGTCTGCACTAGCCGCAACGCCTGCGCGGCGCGCGGCGGTTCCCGACTATTACGGCCTGAAGCGACCGAAGAGGGTTGGCGCGCTGACTGCCGATCGAGGGGCCGGGCTGAGCGCGCGGCACCGCTGATACCGTCTACATAACATCGATTTCGACGTCAGCATGATGAGCGACACACTAGCTATCACCTGGTTCCACCATCGTCGAATGGCAGAGCTGTGCGCAGGCTTGGGTATCGACCTCGTTGTGTACACAACACAGTGGCGTGGAGCCTTTAGATACCTGGCACTGGGCGCGCGCACGGTGGCGCTCCTGGTGCGCCGCCGTCCGCGCGTCCTTATGGTGCAAAATCCGTCCTTGGTGCTCGCAGTGCTTGGGGTGTTGGCGCGGCATGTGCTGCGCTACCGGCTTGTTGTAGATGCCCATAATGAGGCGGTGCAACCGTTCAAGAACCGTCAACCATGGATCGCATCGCTATCGCGCTGGGTGATCCGCTGCTCGGATCTGACGATCGTGACGAATCGGTATCTGGCCGACGATGTCACACGGCAGGGGGGCAGACCGTTTACGCTTCCAGATCGAGTGCCATCCCCGCCGCCTGTGCCGAAAGAGACTCCGTTGGCAGGCACTTTTAATGTGGTGCTCATCGCAACCTTCGATTCTGATGAGCCGTGCGCCGAGGTCTTCACCGCCGTAAGCGGTACCGACATTGATTTATACGTCACCGGCAACCAGCGGAAGCTGAGTCGCAGTGCGGCGGCGGCGGCGCCGCCTAACGTCCATTTCACGGGGTTCCTCGAGGAGGCGGCATATTGGAGTCTGCTGCAAGCTGCGGACGCAGTTGTCGATCTGACTCTCAAGTCAAACTGTCTCGTATGCGGTTCCTACGAAGCACTGGCGTTGACCAAGCCCATGCTTCTGTCTGACAGTCCGGCCAGTCGGGAACTGTTCGGGACCAGTGCGGTTTTCACCGACAATACGAGTGCCGATATCCGGCACGCACTGACGAGAGTGCGCAATGAGCGGACCGCGCTTGAGGAGGCTGCGAAGCGCAGGCGCGCCGAGCTCAGGGACCACTGGAACAGCGCAGCCGCGGCGCTGCGCGTCCAAATTTCCAGCCTGCCGGAAAACTCCCGCGCAGAGATGACCGGCTAGTGCAAGGAGTTACCGGGTGCCTCTGACATCTAGGCCCTCGAACGAGCTGCAGTTCACGCGCACCGCAGGTGCCCTGGACGGTCACCGGGCGTTCTTCTTCGCGCACGACCGCCACCGTACGCTGGCGCGCGCCTCGGCGGGACCGCACATGGCACCCCTCTCACGTGTCCCAAGGAGTTCAATCTATGGTTCGGCGCAGTAGGATGCTCGCGCCAGCTCTCGCTCGCCTGCCCTCGGGCGTTCAGTTCGAACTGCGGCGTTTCAATTTTTACCGCGAAATCCGTTCGGGCAGATTCCTGCCGCACGAGCCGGAGATCGCGGTTGTCGCTCAGTATCTGCACGACGGTGACTGGGCAGTAGATGTGGGTGCGAACGTCGGCCATTACACATGCTACATGTCAGGGCGCGTGGGGGCTTCCGGAAGGGTATTGGCTTTTGAGCCGATTCCGACCTCCTTCGCGCTGCTTGCCGCCAACGTACGAGCGACCGGGGCGCGCAACGTCACGCTCTTCAATCTTGCGCTGTCCTCTGCTTCGTCCATTGCAGGCATGACCATCCCGCATTACGAGAATTCGCACCTCAGTAACTACTATCAGGCGAATATTTGCGCTGGCGGTGACTACCCGGTGCTGTGCCTCGCCTTGGACTCCATCCCCGTCCTTGGCCACGTCCGGCTTGTGAAAATCGATGCCGAGGGCCACGACCTCCAAGTGCTGCAGGGCATGGAAGCGCTGCTGAGCCGAAACCGGCCCGTTCTCATTGTCGAGGGTTCCCTTTCGGGGGCGGTTGCCGACTGGCTCAATGAGCGGGAGTACGTGCTGCGGAAAATGCCGGCTCGCCGAACATTGTCGCCGAGCCGCGGGAGCGACCGCGAGACGGACCACGCGAGACGTATGCAGCGACAGAGTGAGGAAACTGCATCGCCCGCGGGAACAGGTACCGAGCGCGACAGGATCGAGATCCTATTTATCATCGATTACTTTCATCGAACTGGCGGCACTGAAAAGCACCTGGTGCAGTTGGTTACCGGTTTACCGCAGGAGGAGTTCCGCTGCTCTCTCGTAGTCTTTGACTTGGGTGCGAATCCACTTCTTGATCAATTGCGAGCACGCAACGTCCCGATCATTAGCCTGCCCGTGCGGCGCGAGTACGTCCCCAATGCCCTGCTCCAAGGCTGGCGTCTATGGCGGTTGATCCGCATCCACAAGTACGATGTTGTCCAGACCATCCATCAGAAGGCAGACAGCTACGGCGCCTTGATCGCCCGGTTGGCCGGAGCCAGGCATCTCATCTCCAGTAAGCGAGACACCGGCGCGCTGCGCCGGCCGTGGCACTTCTTGATCAATCGCTGCCTGAAGCGGCTTTTCCAGATGCATATTGTGGTCGCGGACGCCGTGGGTGCGGCTGTGGTGGCGAACGATCGACTGCCGCCAGAGCAGATCGTGACAATCTACAATGGCGTCGATGCGGACCGCTTTCGCGCCCCCGACTCCGAGCAGAGATCCGAAGCTCGCCTCCGTCTCGGCTTTTCCGCGGGGCACTTCGTCGTGGGTATGGTGGCCGCGTTCCGGCCGGAGAAGAATCATGAAGTGTTTTTTGCAGCGCTGCAGGGAGTTGCGGCCCAAATACCCTCTCTCAAGGTCTTGGCGGTTGGAGCAGGACCTCAATTGGCGCGCTTTCGGAAGGAGATCGAGGTCAGCTCTCTGCGCACACGGACCGTCTTCGCTGGCGACGTCGGCGACGTCGTGCCATACCTGTGGGCAATGGATGTCGGCTGCCTGACTCCGGGAAGCAACGAGGGCTTCTCCAATGCGGTATTGGAGCAGATGGCGGTCGGGTTGCCAGTGGTAGTGACCGCGGTTGGGGGAAATGCGGAGGCGATCGTGGATGGTGAGAGCGGTCGCGTGATTCCGCCATCCGACACCGCGGCCCTCGCGCGCGCGATCATGGACTTGCATGATGACCCTGCACATCGTCGCGCGCTAGGCTCGGCGGCGCGCAGGCGCGTCGAAGAGCAATTTTCGTTGGCGCGCATGTGTTCCGAGCATGCACGCCTTTATCGTTGCGTAATCAGCGCGCAGCGCGCACCGAGAAGAGCTGGAGTTACTCGTGAGTGAGCCGCGCGGCTTCAGGTGCGAGGCAAGCGGTGTCGATGGCTTGCGGCACGAGATGCTGGGCTTTCGCAAGGTGAATCGCGTATGGCCGGAGACTGTCGACCATCTGAAGGAGTGCCACCGCTTCGTTGCGCATCGTCCAGAGTGCACCGCGGGGGTCGCCGTGAGCAGGATCTCGGACGTTCGACATCCTTTAAAAGTGTGTCTGCGAACCTTGGGATTAGTCCTCGGTCCAGCCGATTGCGTGTCCCCGGTGCATTCGCGGAGCGGAGCTGCAGAGGATAAGAACATCTGATGACCGCCGGCAATGATCGTGTCGCCGGCGGGAGCGGGATAGCCGCGCGAGACTGGAGTGTCAGCGATTGGTGGCGCAACCAAGCGGCATGGGACGCGTTGTTGGTGCGCTCTGAGGCTGACTCACTATTCCTGTCATGGGGTTGGCTCACTCACTGGTGGCAGTGCTACGGCGACGCGATGGGATATTCGCCCAGAATTGCAGCGTTCTACCGCGGGAATGATTTGGTCGGGCTGGCGCCGTTTTACTATCGGCTGGTCCGGCGTGGCGCTGTGGTGTTGACGGGCTCGGTGCAGATTATCGGACTTTCATGGCGGGATCCTGAGCCGTTGATCTCCGAATACCTGGACGTCATCGCAGCCCCGGACGACGCGATCGCCGTGCGAGCAGCCTGCGTGAGCAGGCTGGCTGAGGACCCCTCGTGGCAGGAACTCGTAATTGGGCTGACGGCCGCCGGCGAGCAGTGGCGCGATGCCATTGCGGCTTGTGTGCCTCGGGG
>JBOGLI010000353.1:0-2007 GCA_050746165.1 Terriglobales bacterium
ACCGGTGGCTGTACGTCAGCGCCGGACCGCTGGCGGGCAAGCAATTCATCTTGTACAAGCCGACTACGATCATCGGCAGCGACCAATCGAGCGATATCTATTTGTTTAAGGACAGCAGCATCGCGCCGCAGCATGCACTGATTGAAGTCCGCGGAGCGCAGACGACACTCCGCGCGCAGGCTCCCGTATTCGTTTCAGGCGTGCCGGCACACTCACGCGTCCTGCTCAGCGGCGATATCGTCCAGATCGGCCGGTACTGGTTCAAGTACAACGAGAGGCATCGATGATGGCGCTGATATGTCCGTATTGCCGGACGCCGGTGGACACTGGCGAGGAAGCAAAGACGTGCGAGGGCTGCGGAACGCCGCACCATGCCGAATGTTATGCGGAGAACGGCGGATGCACGCTGTTCGGATGCAAGTTTGCCCCACCCGACGATCCGAAAGTGGAAGTTACGGTTGGGGAGGTGTCGCAGGCAGTGGCCGTCGGCGGCTATACCACCGCATATTCGTCGCCGCCCACCGGCTTCGGCGATGTAACCGCGCCTGCCGTTGTTGCGATCGCGCCAGCAGCGGTTCCGCCGCCACCGCCTCCGGGCGCCAGTGCCCTACCGACTGTTGAACCGCCGCAGCCGAACCTTGTGCCAGCAGCTTCAACGTTGTTCGCTGCAACTGAACGCGCTCCCAAGTCGCGACTGGCTTTCATTCTGCTGGGAATTTTTCTCGGCTCGTTTGGAGTGCACAACTTCTATGCGGGCTACACGAAGAGGGGTATCACGCAACTGGCAGTGACGGTCCTCACCGTCTTTTACGGATCGTTCGTTACGTGGATTTGGGCGCTCATTGAAGTGTGCACTGTCGATCACGACCGGCATAATGTCAGTTTCGTTTAGGAGAGACCGTGAACTATTTCGTTAAACGCGGAGACCAACAGTACGGACCCTACACGCTCGCCTTATTGCAGCAGTATGTTGCGCAAGGCAACATTGCCCGCGAAGACCTGGCACGCAGTGAGGGGATGACGGACTGGGTGCCGGTCGCGCAGATCATCGGCAATGTTTCGGCTGCGGCGCCGATGGTGTTTGGCGCGCCGTCGGCGATGGCGGCTCAACCCGCAAACCTGCCGCCGAAGTTGCACTGGGCGGTGGTTCTGGTGCTCGGGATTGTCACGGTCGGCATTTTCGTCGTCATCTGGCTGTTCGTACAGGCAGCCTGGGTGCGAAAGGTGCGGCCGCAGAGCAAAGCCGTCTTCTATCTCATTGGCTACGTTGCAGCCGCATTCGCCGCCGGTGCTTTCGGTCGCGAGTATTTCGCCGGACTGCTTCAGATCGGCGGATTCGTGCTGTACCTGATCGGCGTTTTTTCGATGCGCAGCGATATCGAGGAGCACTATGCGACGATCAACCCGGTGGGTCGCACCCTGAGCGGGATCATGACGTTTTTCTTCGCAGGAATTTACTTCCAGTACGTGCTGAATGAAATGCGGGAGATGGTCGAGAACAATGCCGCGGCTGCTGCCACGGCGTAGCTTGCCGCAGGAGGTCACTGCTCGATGCTGTCGCCCCGGGTTCGGCGCCTGAAACTTGATTACGAACTACTGACCGCGCGCTTCGGAAACTGGCCGCTCATCCAGATTTCCGGGACGGCCGGGATGCCTCCGGAAGTGTACCGGTTCACCTACCGGATTCGTGGTTTGTACGTGGCGACGAACGGCGACATTGTGGAGCGAGATGAGCACACGATGGAGGTGAACCTCTCGCTCGGATATCCGCGTCGGCCACCGCACTGCCGGATGCTGACGCCGATTTTCCATCCGAACTTCGACGCCTCCAGCGTGTGCATCGGGGACTTTTGGGCGGCATCGGAAGGACTCGACGACCTCATCGTTCGCGTGGGCCGGATGATCGCCTACCAGGAATTCAATACTAAGAGTCCGCTGAACGGCCTGGCGGCAAAATGGGCGGCACAGCATCCGGAACTGCTTCCGGTCGATGGCCGTGACATCGCG
>JBOGLI010000354.1:0-7299 GCA_050746165.1 Terriglobales bacterium
CGGCTAAGTCGATACCCATGACGTCGTAAATCCCGGATTCCCGGAAAGCGGCGAGCCAGCTACCGGTCCCGCAACCCACGTCAACCACTGATTCCGGCGCGACCATGCGAATGAGCAGTGGAACGACTTCCCGCGCCGAACGCAGCGACCCCGGCTCAATTCGTGTCTGGAATTGTTTTCCGTACGGCTTGTTGTCAGGATTCATCGACCACCAATGCGGGGCGGGGTCGCGCGGTGCGGATGCTCAACGTTCGTCCATCGACATGTTCCGCCGCTACCACGCAGAGCACGTAAAACAGTGCCGCGTTCGCCGGAATGTGGAGATTGAAATCGAAAAAGCTGTGCACGACAATGCCGCTCACGCCGACCAGCGCCGCCAACTGCGGTAGTCCGCCGGGACGCGAGTCCCAGCTAGACCCACGCGACAGTCCGCGCCGGTAGACGAGCACCAGAAACCAAATCATCACGCCGAAACCAAGCGCTCCTGTTTCCACGAGCACCTGCAAAATATCGTTGTGCGCCTGGTTCACGAACAGGTTGGTATAGAAACTGCGGAACGATGGATAAACAGTGGGGAAGGTTCCGAATCCCCATCCCAAAATCGGCTTCTGGCGGAACATCACCAGGCCGTCACGCAGGATGTGGGCACGGAATAAGTCATGCGTCTCCTGCATGCGCGTGAACACCTGGGTCGTATTCAGCCAGCCCAGGAAAGCAACGGTGACCAGCAGCACGGCGACGATCACGATGCTGCGCCGCCGGTTGCGCAGGAAGATCATGGTGCCGAACAGCACCATTTCGATGATGAACGCCATCACGCCCGCGCGTGATTGGCTGATAAAGATGCTGGCGGCCATGATCGTGGCCATGAAAAAGAGCAGCGCGCTGCGGCTGCGCAAGTTCGACCGGTGGAATCCCAGCGCCAGCGGCATGGGAATCAGCATCTCCATCAATCCGGCATAGTGGTTATGATTCACGTAGGGTCCGGCGATCCAGCCGCCGAAGCGCGGCACTCGCACCCAGTAGATGCGGCCGTTGGACGTGAAGTCCTGCACGATCGCGAAAAGCGCGATGGCAAATCCGACAACCGAAAGGATGATGGTGAACCGCCGCAGCGCGCCCGGAGTATGCAGCACCTGCGCCGCGACAAACATCAAGGCCCCGTAGGCAACGTAGTTCAGCGCCTCTTCGTGGGTCGCGTACCCGTAGGCGGTCAGCCCGAACAGGTACTGCGTGCCGACGATCAACGCAAAGGCGATCATCGGGAGGTACAGCGGATTGTCGATCACCGTCAGCCGCCCGGCAAAGGCGCGTAGGCCGGCCCAGAGCACGACCAGCAGGATCGCCGTGACCCGGAGCACGAACACTGACCACTCTTCTACCGCGCCAAACGCGAGTGGTCCGAACACGAGCAACGCGACGAGACCGTAAAAAAGCACCTCTTCCATGGCCTGCGCCTTCCGGCGGGGAGAAGCCGGCGAAACTTCCGGACGTGCTCTCACGGTCGAGGGTGTAGGAGTCATGCGGCTCAATTCGTTTTCTTCCTGGTGATGGATACGTCATCGATCCACAGCTTGCCGCGGATGAGCGTATTCGAAGGATCGCGCACCACGCTGATCACCACCAACGACGTCTGCGGACCTGTCTTGAAATCGAACGCCCTCTCATCCCAGGGGCCACTGCCGGAAATCTCCTGTGACATTCCCAGGCGCGCGTGCGAGAACGCATCGTCGACCACAAACTTTGGCCCGATGGCGCTCTCCAAATCCTCTGAACGGACGAAGGCGCGGAACGCGTACATGGTATCGGGCTGCACGGGGATGGGTTGCACCACGCCAATGTTGGCGACGTAATTCGCGTCGAATGCCACCGCCAGCGCCTGGTGGCCCTCATGAAAGTGAACGTTATCGAGATCGACCTTTACGGATGGCGTGGGCTGAATTCGCCAATCGAAGCCACCGTTAAGCAACTCTTTCTCGAAGCCGCCGTTCACGACGAGGTCATCGCCGGTGCCGTAGCCTTTCAATATCTCGTCGCGCTCGAGCAATTGCCGCCACACTTGCCGCGCCTCGGTGACGCGCTTACTGTCCAGCAGCCAGCCAATATATTCATTGGCGATCATTACTGGGATGGCCTGGCGCAGAGCATACGCGTGCGCCCAAACCAGATCAGCCGCGACACGGTCGTTGGCAAGCATCGCCTGGTGAAGCAAAGCGCCATACGCCTCGGTTTGGGCCGGCAAAGCTTCTGCCATCGCGGTAGCCGCGCTTCCTGAGGCGCGCCAGGCAAGCGCCACAGCACGCGGCGCCGCCTCGGGATCGTTCTCGATGACCGTGCGCAGGCAGCGCAGTGCCGGGTGCAATTCTCCGCGCACGACGTAGAAATTCGCCGCCTCCCACGCCACGTCGGGAGTGGTCGGATCCACCCGCAATGCCTGCTCGATTGCGTTCTGCTGGCCCGCCAGGTCGCCCTCCACCAGCTCGGCCCGTGCCAACGCAAGCCAGTAGCCTGAGGTGTGCGGATCCAAGCCGGTTGCGACTTTCAGTTCCCGTACGGTCGCCACGGGATCCGATTCGACCACAAATTCATTGTTGGCCAGCAGGAAGTGATAACGCGCATTGCGCGGCTGCAGTTGTACCGCGTGCTTCAGGTCGGAAGTTCGCTCGGACAGGCCCAGGTGCGAGGCGTAGAACACCTTCGCGCAGGAACCGACGTAGAAGGATACGAGCAGCAGGACGAGCGCGAAAAACCCTAATCGCCTGCCCGGGGTATGTAAACTCAAGGTCATGCGCCGGCCCGAGGCGCCCGTTCAGGGCGCCACTTCATTTGCTGCTCGTCGCCGCTTCCGTTTCGTCCTGCTGGTAATAATGGTTGTACCGCCCGTACTTCCCGTAGCCTGAGTAATAGGTGTTGTAGTAGCGGTAGCCGTTGGAATGCAGGTCAAAAGCGTTTACCACCACGCCGACGACACGAGCGTTCACCAGGTTCAGCAAGTCGCGCGTCCGGCGGAGAGCAGGTTGCGCGGTCTGCCCGGCGCGAATGACCAGCAACACCGCGTCCGCTTCGGTGGACAACAATACCGCGTCGGTCACGGTGAGCACCGGCGGAGTGTCGATGACGATGTGATCGTATTTCTCCCGCCATTGTGCCAGGCAGGCCTTCATCGTCGGCGAACCGAGCAGTTCGGCCGGATTCGGCGTCGGAGTGCCGGCGACGATCAAATCGAGGTTCGGCACGGTCGGAGAAGGCACGATCGCCTGCTCCATGGTGATGATTCCGGCCAGCAAATCGCTGAGGCCGACGTGTTTCTTCATGTTCAGCAGACGCGAGAGCGCGGGGCGCCTCATGTCCGCTTCCACCAGGAGTACTCGCCCGCCGCGCTGAGCCAGCACGATGGCCGTGTTGGCGCTGGTGGTGGTCTTCCCTTCCTGCGGAAGACCGCTGGTGGTAACGATCACTTTCGGCGCGGCGCCAAAGGACGACAGCAGGATGGAAGTGCGCAGCGCGCGATAGGATTCCGCGCTCTCCGACTTCGGCCGGTTGTGCGCAATCATCGCCGCCGATTCTCCCTTTTCGGCATCCGCGGTGATCGATTTTCGATCACTCACTTTACGCGTTTTAGCGAAACTCAACGGGATGACCGCCAGCGGTTGCAGGCCGGTGATCGCGGGCACCTCGTCAGGATCGCGGATCGTATTGTCGAGATTGTCGGAAACGTACGCAAGCGTCACGCCCAAGCTCAACCCGATAAACGCTGCCACCATCAGGTTAAATGGGATATTCGGCTTCGCCGGCCGGAATGGTACGCGCGCCGCATCCAGAATGCGAATATTCCCCGAGCGTAGCCCCGCCGACACGCTTGCTTCTTTCATCTTCTGCAGAAGGCCTTCGTAAAGCTGCCGGTTGGTGTCCACCTCGCGCTTCAGCAGGTTGTAGTCGATGGCGCGCTCGTTGAGGCGGTTCGCCTCTTTCTTCTGGTTGTCCAATGCAGCACGCAGCATGCCTTCGCGCGTCACCGATTCCTGGTACTCGTTGTGGATCCGCTGTACAACCCTGCTCAGTTCATTTTTCAGCGCGGATTCGACCTGCGCAAGCTGGTTACTGAGTTCCTGCACCTTCGGGTACGACGGGCCGAAACGGGTGGTCGCCTGGGCATACTGGTCCTTCAGGTCGGCCTCTTGTTCCTTCAGTTTCTGGATGACACGGTTGTCGGTGACGCCCGGAAGCGCGTCCGACGCCCCGTTTTTCGTCAGGTCGAACAGGGCTTGCCTTTGCATCCGATCGGCTTCGGCCGCGGTCAACTCCTGGTTCAGCTCGGTAAGTTTCGCGGTGATGATGTTCTGCTTCTCGTCGATCCCGAGGATTTCGTTGTCTTTCTGGTATGCGACTAGCTTCTGCTGCGATGTCTCTACCTTCATCTGCAGGTCGGTCAACTGTTTCTGCAGCCAATTTGTTGTCTGCATCGTGCTCTCGTACTTCGTACGGAAGTTCTGCTCGATGTACGCATTGATGAGAGTGTTGACGACCAGCGCAGAAAGTTGCGGATCGGGGCTGAGAAAGCGAATTTCGACGATGCGCGTGCGGGGGACCTTGGAAATCTCGAGCGATCTCTCAAAATTGCGCAGCAGCACCGATTCTTCCGCCGGCGTCATGGCGCGCGGCGCGCCGCTCTCGGTCCGCTCCGGCGCATTCGCGTACGAATCGGCGAAATACGGATTCGTTTCCAGGTGGAGTTCCTTAATCACGAGCAGGGCGAGCGAATCGCTTTGCAAAACGCGAACCTGCGTATCGAGCGCGACGTTGTAATCCCAGTCGTCGGTCGAGGCGCTCTCGTCGGTGGGCATGTCCTTGAACCCGAGCACATCAGCCGAGTCTCGATTGATCGCGATCTGGCCCACGCCCTGGTACAACGGCGCGCTGCGGAAGGTGTACACCGTCGCCAACGCCATCACGATGACGAAGGTGGCAGTGATGATCCATCTGTGCTTCAGGATCAGGTGCCAGATATCCATCAGCGCATTGTCATGATTCTCTGCCGTCGCGTACCCAGGCGACATGAGAACCCGCGCGTCAAAGGCGCCGGCCGCGGGCCGTTCGATGCCAACCTGTTGGTGTACTAGCTTGCCGGACTCCATCCTCACTCCTGTGTTATGCAAAATCAGCTAACAGACACGTTTTCCGCACCAAATCCGTGCCGGTATGAGCCTGCCATCCGAGTACTCGACGCGATCTACATTGGGGTTCAGGGAGGACGCGATTATAGCATGCACTCGCACGCGCCAAACCGGCCCCAATGACGCCTCACGCGCGGCTGATTCCACCAGTGTGAACCTCCGCCACTCGGTCGGCCCGTTGCAAAATGCAATACCTTACAAAAAACGGCACCCGGAGAAACTGCCGGCGCACGCCGGTGCCTGCCAGGTGAAATCCTGCGCGCTGGACGGTGCGCTGCGAAGGAGCATTCGTTTCATCCGTCACCCACCAGAACGTCCGTCTCTCCGCCCGCAGCGTCCTCACGATCGAGCGGATCGCCGCAACCGACAATCCCCGGCCGCGATGTTCCGGCGCGGTAAACACGTTTCCGATCTGCAAGTCGTCCCGGCTCATGAACGGATACCTGAAGTCCCGCGGCGTGATCGCCGACTGATGCACCAGTTTGTCAGCGTAAAAGATAAGGAAAACCGAATAGTCTGCGTTCGCAAATAAATGTGCGTGGTGCATGAGCCAGAACGCAGCGTACGGATACAGGCCCGTTCCACGCGGGCGGATCCAGCCGTCTGACGGCCGCCACAGGACTGCCGTGTATCCATCGGGCAATCCAGCGGCCGGCAAAGCATCGGATTCGGCCGCCAGCGAATAAAATAAGTAGCGCATCGCTTGCCTGTTACTCCACCACCGCCGCACGCGTGCGCTGGTTGGCTGCACGGCTGCAACACTTCATAAGAAGCGCCTCTGTCAGGGCGCCGCCCACGTCCAGCGACATCTCCCGCACATAGCCTTCCCGGGCATTCCGGCCCATGATCTCCCGTTCCTCCGGGGACATGCGGTACAACTTCACGACCGCATCCGCCATGGCGCCGGCATTCTCGGGCTCGCAGACCAGGCCAGCGCGATAGCGGGTGACGACGTCCGCGGCGTCACCGGCGACGGCCATCAGCAGCGGCCGTCCTGAAGCCAATGAAACCTGGGTTTTACTGGGAATCGTCGCCCGGAAAACCGGCAGGTCGCGAAGGGATACCAGGAGAACGTCGGCGATGCTGTTGAGCGCAGGCATTTCCCAGTAGGGCCGTCCGCCGAGAAAATGCACGTTGCCCAGTTTCATCTCCGCCGCTTGTGCCCGCAACGAATCTAGTTTCTGCCCGCTACCGGCGATGACGAACTGAAATTCCGGAGTTTCGCGTAGGAGCGCGGCGGCTTCCAGGAGCGTGTCGAGGGCCTGGTACGCTCCGACATTTCCGGCATACAACACGACAAACTTACCGTCGAGGCCCAGTTGCTGCTTCAATGCTGAATCGCACGGCAGCGGTTTGAAAACCGAATCGGTGGTCCAGTTGTAGATGATTTCGATCTTGGCCGCATCGACGCCGCGCTCCACCAGCAGTCGCTTGAAGCCCGGCGACAGTACCGATATGTATTTCGCCTGTCGATAGACGCTACGGCACCAGCCGTCGAGCACGCGGCTGACCGCCTTCTTTTTCCAGCCATGACCCAGCATGCCCGACTCGGCCGCGGATTCCGGCCACATGTCAGCGATGTGATAGACGAAAGGAATCCCACGCATCCATTTGGCCGCTAGGGCCGCCAGCCCAACCGTAGGCGGAGGGTGATAGACGAATGCCACATCCGCCGAACCGGACAGCGCCACCCCGATCGTGCTCGCCGACAGCGCGAAGCTGGTGTAATTGGCGATCCTTCCCACTGCCGAACTGTTGTGACTGGGATACAGCGGCACGCGCAGGACGCGCACGCCTTCCATCTCTTCCCACTGCCGGAACTTCAGCTTGTAACCCGGGTAAACCTTTCCCCCGGGATAGTTGGGAAAAGCGGTGACGACTTTTACCTCATGCCCGCGATTTTGCAGCCAAGATGCAAGCGGCAACCCGCGAATTGCTCCCGGTTCGGGGTGGAACCACTGCGTAAGGAAGAGGATGCGCACTCGTTGGCTAAGCCTCCGCCGGCATTGCCGACGGCGATGACGTTGACAAAAATCGGGTCTCGAGACGGTTGAAAAAGGAGGTCACGGGGTGTGCTACAAATGATGCTGCATTCTGAAGCAACCGGATTTGACCTGTCAAGGCA
>JBOGLI010000355.1:0-4249 GCA_050746165.1 Terriglobales bacterium
GTGAAGGGCAGCGGGAAGAGCATGAATTCCTGGTTGCCGTAAAGAACGGCGAAAGCGACCATCACGCCGAATAAACCGCCGGATGCGCCGACCGTAGACACGATCGGGCTGATTCCGAGGAAGCTGAAAGTGCCGACGGTCCCGAGGTAGGAGACGCCGATGGTGGTGAGCGCGGCGGCAATCACGGCATAAAAGTAGAACTCGAAGAAGCGGGCGCGGTGCCAGCCCATTTCCAACTGCGGACCGAACATCCACAGCGTGATCATGTTGAAGAGGATGTGGAAGAGCCCGACGTGAAAGAACGAGTAGGTGACGAGCTGCCAGACCCAGCCGTGCATCACGGCCAAGGGTACGAGCGGCATGAGTGGGATTTGAAGCTGGCCGGAAGGGGTGATTCCGACCGTTCCGTCGATTGCGAGGGCGAAGCCCGGGGCAATCGCATGCAACACCAGCATCAGCAGGTACACGGCGACGTTGGCGATGATGAGCCACTTCACGGCGAAGGTGAAGGGCGGGAAGGACAGGCTCATCGAGCCACCACCGCCGAACTTGCCGCGGCCGCCACCACTTCCATACTTGCGATACGTCGTCAAATCACTTCTCCGAACTTGCCGGCGGGGCCGGGGCCGGGCGTCGTTCCGGCGTGGGCAGCACGGCCAGGCTACGGTGTCCCTGCGCATCGACGGCGCGAACACCGAAAATCACATTGTCCTTGGAACGGTCGATGGTAAATGAAGTTGCGTTACCCGCTTTTTCCGTGCCGACCCAGTCGGGCGAGGTGGTCGGGCGCCACACGATCTCGTACTCCGCGGCGCCGGGCGAGGCGTCCCACTTCAACGTCGTTCCATTCTCCAATCGCATGGTTTCGATATGAACATTCTGCGGCGCCGGCGGCGCGGATGCGAGCGAAGCCAGTGTGGCCGCGTTCAGGCGCGCGACGTGCGCGATGTAGTCGAAATCGACGAACTTCGGCAAATCTCCATATTCGATGCCGTTTTCGGTCCGGGGAGTCTGATGCTGGTGATTGTAATTTTCACGGTACTCGGTGAAACGTACGGCCGCGAAACCCTCCTGGTTGAAACTGGTGTGGTCACCGCCGCGCAAATAACGGTCGGGACGGAAGATCAGCATCGGCTGGAAGTCCTGCTGGGAATACGTCGCGCCCATCTCGCGGATGTAGCGGGCCAGCTCGCGCGACGGAGAATCGCTCTCTGCGCCGAGATTGCGGATCATGGTGATGGCGCGTGAATCCTGCACGTCGGGCGCGGGAATTCCCTCGGAAAAGACGCGGACGACGGCGGTGTCCTGGCCGGGGGACTTGTCGCCGCCGACGATATCGTTGTTGAGGACGGCATCGAGCTGCCAACCCTGCTCTTTCGCCATCTGCGCGAAGTGCTTGCTGCCGTAGAGTCCCTGCTCTTCACCGGGAACGGTCAAAAAAATGATGGTGCCGGGGAACTTGCCCTGGCTGAGGACGCGCGCGCATTCCAGAGAAACAGCGGTGCCGCTGCCATCATCGTTGGCGCCGGGGGCATTGATTTCGGGATTGCCCCAGTCCTTGAAGGAGGGAATGGAATCGTAGTGGCCGGTGACCAGCACAATGTGCTTGGAGGCCTCCGGATCGGTGCCCTTCATCACGGCGTAGATGTTAACCAGTTCGGTTGGCTGCGGGATGCGCGAGCCGGGCTGCTGGGTAAACCGGTCTTCTTTGACCTCAAGGCAGCCACCGCACGCCTTGGAGTAGCTCTCGAACTGGCTCTTGATCCACTCGCGGGCGACGCCGATGCCGCGGACCTGCGAGACCGTCTGCGTGTCGGCAGGGCCGATGGTGATGCGGGTGCCGAAGCTGACGAGCTTCTCAATGGTGGCCTGGATGTGCTGCGCCGAAACCTGTTGCAGCAGGCGGGCGATTTGCGCGTCCTGCTGGTCGCGGAGGGCGGCGGGCATGCCGGCCATCTCGGCGGCGGCAGCGCCCTGCGGGGCGGCGTTAGTTGGCGCGGGCTGTTGTGCAACCGCTGGCATGGTGGTGCACATCAATACGAGGCCGGCGATACCACAAATCCATCCTGAACGGCTTGCACTCATGGAAAACCTCAGATAGAAATGGCACAAGGATGCGGCGGGAATCGGCGATTGACGCCGTCCGCCGGAAGCTCACAATATTATCAGGGGCCGGGCCCCACGAACGTGGAGAACGCGATGATTCTTTGTCCCGAGTGTGAAAGCGACATCGACGTGGAAGAAGATGAGGTAGAGGAAGGGGAAATTGTTTCCTGTCCCGAGTGCGGCACCGACTTCGAAGTAGTGACCGCCGATCCTTTAGAGCTGACGCGCGTCGCGGAAGAAGACGAAGAAGAGGTAGAGGAAAAAGAGGAACAGGAGAAAGGCGAAGACGGTGATTACTGAGCCGCATCGCGGCCGGATCCCGCTCGCGGTGGCGGCGATTTGTGTGGCGGCCCTCGCCACAATGGCTGGGTTGGCGCAGGAGCCCACGAAGCATATCGATCCGCGCAAGGATTACGCCCTCATTTACGGGACAGTGTGGGATACGCACGACCGACCCGCCTACGGGGTAAAGGTGATGATCCGGCCGGCGAACGAGAAGAAAGCGCGCTGGGAAGTGATATCGGACCACGCGGGTGAGTTCGCGCAGCGCGTACCACCGGGGAAGCAGGATTACGTCCTGTGGGCCGAGGCCAAGATGCCGAAAGGCGCGCAGAAGCCGCAGACGGTAGCCCATGTGGAAAATGATGAGCGGGTAGACGTATCCTTGCATCTAAACGGAGTAGCAGAACCAGGAGCAAAGCAGTGAAGAATGTAGTACTGGCGATCGCGCTGGCGGTGTCAGTGCCGGCGTTCGTGCTGGTGAGCGTGGCGCCGGCCGCGGCGCAGCAGCAGACCCGGTCATTGCAGGGCCAGGTTACCGATGACAATGCAGGCGTGGGCAACGCGATCGTGTACCTGAAGAACACCAAAACGCTAGCGGTGAAAACCTATATCGCCGACGATAAGGGCATGTACCACTTCAATGCCCTGTCGCCGAACATCGATTACGAGATCTACGCGGAGAAGGACGGCAGAAAGAGCGACACCAAAACGCTCAGTTCCTTCGACTCGCGCAAGCAGGCGACGATCAATCTGAAATTGAAGTAGCGCCTGAACGGATGTTGCGCTAATGCTGGAAGCCCTCAGCGGCTAAAGCCGCATGAACCTCAGGCGCCGCTGCGGCGCGGCTGAAGCCCCGCCCTTCCGAAACAATTTTTAAAATTCCGCACGGAAATCTAGCGGAGCTGAAGTTCGCGCCAGTTGGCAGGAGAGGCCGAGGCGATGCTGCCGTCAGGCTTGACGAATACGACGAATCCGGCAGCGTCATTGTTGGCCGAGCTCACGACCAGGAGACCGTCACCCGTAACGCCGGCCGGCGGTGTCCCCTTCCAGCTCACGGAAGCCATCGCGTCATGCGGAATGCGGGCGATCATCGCGATCTGTTGAAACTGCGAGTCGTAGGCGTTGCGGTGGCGGGCGATGAGCACGACGCGCCGCTGATTGGCGGCATTCACGAGGAGGTAGGCGGAGTCCTGCGCTCCCGGATCGCCGGAGAAATCGCCATCTACGTGCCCCGAAGGGTCGATGCCGAAGCCGCGCAACATGCCGGTGGCACTCGGATCGAGTTCGGCGGCGGAGGCGGCGTGCCACTGCGGGGCGCCGGCGATCAGGTTGGCGTCGACGGGAAGAATGCCGTTGTCGAACGCCTGGTTAACGTTTGTATTGGGACGCGGCCGAACCTGCATCGCGCCCACGATACTCATCAGGGCCACCACGATGCCGCAAACCATGGCGACATGCGCGGCCACGTGCCGCTCGCGCTCAAAGGTGATTTCCTTCACGGTCTCGGCGCCGGGCATGTTGCGCAGCGAGGCGCCGATGGCCGACATTTGTTTCAGGTGCTCGACCGCGTGCTGCGCCGGGCCGTAGGGCACGACCAATTCGCTGAGTTCGATGGTGCCACTGCCGATCTGCAGGAACGTGTTCTTGCTGCAGGCCAGCTTTTGCAGCAACGCCGTGAATTGTCGGGTGATGAGCAAGCGGGCATGGGCGGGCTGGTCGGTGCGGGTGGTAAAGCGCGAGTCGAAGTTGTCGTCGGTGGTTTTCACCGGCGTTCTCGGACCCTCCGTCACGGCGACATTGGAAGGCGCGACCGACATCTGGAAGAATGCGGGCGCAGCCATGCGGATGTTCAGGCCCGGCG
>JBOGLI010000356.1:0-3883 GCA_050746165.1 Terriglobales bacterium
ATGTGGAGCTGTCTCGCTCCTGCAGCCGCGGGAGCGAGGCTTTGCTGTTTTTGCTCAACATTTGCGTGCTTGCGTAGCTTGACGATCTCCTTCCTCAACAGGAGATCGTCATGTCATTGGATTTATG
Source organism: Terriglobales bacterium (assembly GCA_050746165.1). Taxonomy (GTDB): domain Bacteria; phylum Acidobacteriota; class Terriglobia; order Terriglobales; family Acidobacteriaceae; genus DAISJI01. The sequence continues at coordinate 128 of JBOGLI010000356.1, forward strand.
CGCCAGCACTCGGTCGCGGACTTGCCGGTCACCATCACGTCGCGATCATCGATTTTGGCAACTGGCTCGAGGCGGAACGCTATAGCTCGTTCGTAGCCGATCAGCATCTTCGGCGGATGGCGTTTATGCTTGAGGGGCTTGCTCCAGATGGCCGCCGGCGCGTTTATTCCGCGCGGATTGCGCTGCAAATTGCACGAGCGTAAAGCCGACTGCCACCCTCCGAGGTAACATCGCACTGTGCCATCGCATCTTCAATGTCCGTACGGCAAATTCTTGGGAATAAATCTGGGTATTCAATGACTTCTGCTCGCATAGCTATTCTGCTATTTGCAGTCGCATTTCATAGTACGCACACCTACGCGCTGCAGGCGGCCGATCAGAAGGAAGCAGCCTATGTTGGCGCAACCATCTATGACGGCCCAGGCGCTGAGAGCCAACCCAACATGGTCGTCGTAACGAGGGCGGGCCGCATCGCTGACATACGTCCAGTCTCCCGCTACCAGGCCAAGAAGGGCATGGAGGTCACGAGCTTGCGAGGGAAGTTTCTAATCCCAGGATTGATCAACAGCCACGTTCACCTTGCGACCACGGCAAATCCGTCAGCCGCGAAGGCGTACCTTCTTCGTGAACTCTACAGTGGTGTCACGGCGGTAAGGGACATGGCCGGTGACGTGCGACTACTTGGTGAGCTTAAGCGCGAAGCCGAGTTCGACGAGATCCCGTCGCCGGACATCTACTATGCCGCGGTCATGGCGGGACCGGCATTCTTCCAAGATCCGCGCACCCACCAAGCTGCGCGCGGTCGCCTAGCAGGTGAAGTGCCGTGGATGCAGGCTGTGACTACTGAGACCAATCTGCCGCTCGCGGTCGCTCAAGCTCGCGGCACGGGCGCGACGGGCATAAAGATCTACGCCGATGTTTCCGCATCGCTCCTGGTCGCGATTACTGCGGAAGCGCACCGCCAGCATATGCTGGTATGGGCTCATGCGGCTGTGTTCCCGGCTCGGCCAAGTGAAGTAGCGGATGCTGCGGTCGACGTCATGAGCCACGCTTGCATGCTCGGCTATGAGGTATCGGACCCGATTCCGCAAGCGGCGATGCACCCTCCAGTGCCGGTTGACGCGAAAAAACTAGAGCGGACAAATGAGCGGCTCAACGCGCTGTTATCAAACATGCAGCGACGCGGCACAATATTGGATGCCACGTTGTACGCCTATTTTTCCGACGACACCGGGGTAGATTGTAAATATGCACTTACTGCGAAATTGGCCGGCGAAGCCTACCGGGCCGGCGTTCCCCTATCCGCTGGCACGGACGATGAACCCGGCGACAACAAAGACGCTTACAGTGCCTTGACCGAGGAACTGATCCTCTTGGTGAACGGCGCAGGATTAACGCCGTCGGATGCAATTCATGCGGCAACAATCGTCGGTGCGCGAACGATCGGGCGCGAAAAGGAAATTGGTTCCATTGAAGTTGGCAAGATTGCTGACTTTGTCGTACTCGACAAGGATCCGCTGAGCGATATTCGCAACGTCCGTAGTGTTTATATGACCGTCAAGAATGGCGTTGCGCACAAACGCAGTTCTTTCCGACCGACCCCGTGAGATGCCAGGCAGCCTTGAGGGGCTAGTGCCACGACCAATCCAAGAAACGGCGTTGGGATGCTTGGCAAGCACAGCAAAATGTAGAGCTATCCTGGGCCAGTTCGCAGGAAAGCTTGCTGTTGCGTGCGACGGTCAACATTTTAGAGAAGTCCCGATTCGGAGAACGAGTAGCACTGCCCGTCGCCGATGATGAAGTGATCGAGCACGCGCACGTCCATCAGCGCGAGCGCCTCCTTCAGGCGGCGCGTGATGAGCTCATCGGCCTGGCTGGGCTCGAGGACTCCGGACGGATGGTTGTGGGCAAAGATCACGGCGGCGGCGTTGTGCAGCAGCGCCTGCCTCAGGACCTCGCGCGGGTGCACGCCCGCGCGGTCGATGGTGCCGCGGAACAGCTCCTCGAAGGCGATGAGGCGGTGACGGTTGTCCAGGAACAGGCAGCAGAACACCTCGTAAGGCCGATCCCGCAGCTGTGCTAAGAGAAAGGTGCGCGTCATCTCGGGCGCCGCGAGCGCCGGCCCCAAGCGCAGCGCCTCGCGGAAGTGCCGCCGCGTCAGCTCGAGCGCGGCCTGCATGACGGCGTAACGCGCCGGTCCCACGCCGCGACGCGCCAGTGCGCGCGGCCCGTCGGCGTTCATGAGATTGCGCAGCGAGCCGAAGTCACTGATCAGCGCGCGCGCCAGCTCCACGGCACTGTGCCCGCGCGTGCCCGAGCCCAGCAGCAGCGCCAGCAGCTCCGCGTCCGAGAGCGCCTGCGCGCACCGTTCGAGCAGTTTCTCGCGGGGACGCTCGGTGAGAGGCCAGTCACGGATGGTCATCAGTGTCGGTTCCAAGGGAGGCGCGCTCGAGTCTAAAGAGCCGCAGGCACCGGCCGACAGGGGGGGAAAGTGCCCAAGTCGCGCGATTTCCCACCGTCTGCAGCGGCGCTGGTCGCGCTGTGCGCAGCAGGCGGTCCCTCGGGGGTCCTCAAACGATCGCCCGAGCGGCTGCACAGAACGGACTTCCGGAAGGCTTTGGAACCGGAGCGGCGCGAATGCGGCGACGGTGCGCGCGTCAAAGGATCGCGGGCGGCGCGCCGACCACTACCGCGCCGACCCGAGCAGCGCTACGGTGGCCTTCGGATTGATGAGATGCAGCCGCCCGTCAGTGCTGGCGTCTGCGCCGCGCCGGATCAGGCTGATGGCTTGGCTCGGGGTGAGCGTGGGGTTCAGGGCAAAGAGCTTCGCCGCCAGGTTGACGAGGTTGGGCGCCGCCATCGAAGTCCCGGACTACCGCAGGTGCGTGCCGCCGGGCACGACGCTGTCGATCTGATAGCCGGCGGCGTCCACGATCACCGTGTCACCGTAACTGGTGAACGAGGTCTCTTCTCCCGCCTGATTCACGGCACCCACCGTGATCAGATTCGGCATTTTCAGGCCCGCCGGGGCCATCTGGTCGAATCCCGTGTTGCTGTCTGAGTTGCCGGCGGCGGCCACGAACAGCGTGCCGGGCGCGCTGCCGATGGCGGTTTCGATCGCAGAGCGCCAGATTTGGTAGATGTCGGTGGCGAGCTGCTTGCGCTTCGCCACGTCCTTTTCGCCGCTGGTCTTGGCGAGCCATTGCTCAAACTCCTCGACGTTGTCCAACCAGCTCATGTTGACTACACGCACGTGGTGCTGCGCGCAGTACCGGCCGATTTGGGCAAAATCGGCCGCCATGCGCCGCGCCCACGCGACCGTCGGCGCGAACGGGTATTCGGGGAGCTCGTCGTCAAAGCGGAACACCACCAGTCGCGCGGCGGGGTTACCGCGTATGGCGATTCCGGCAACGTGGGTGCCATGCAGGTAATGGCCGAAGAACAGGATCTCCTTGATCTTTCCGGGCAGCTCGCCGGGCGGAGTGTCTCGTGTCAGCTCGCGCACCGCCGTCGCCTGCGGCGAATCGACCTGGTTTTTGCAGATCGTTGAAGCCCTGGAACAGCGTCAGCCTGAGCCATGGCGCCGGTGGCACACAGAGTCAATACAAGGCACGAGACACGAACACGGAAATTGCATACTGCCCCTCGCTCGGCTGTTGCAGCTGTGCCGATCCGGCCGCCGCTTCCGCCCGGTCCGAGATCACCACGCTTCTGGGGGCAAATTCTGGCCGCTCGGGCTCGCTTGGTCCTGTACGC
>JBOGLI010000357.1:0-12000 GCA_050746165.1 Terriglobales bacterium
AGAAAACCCCAATACAACAGGCCTTTTCGCTCGACTACCCGCTTCCCGAAGGAGGCGAAAATCCTAACCAACTGAAACTACTCGACATTTAACCGGACACTACTGATTACTGACCACTGATTACTGCTTCACCACACCCGGCACGCGTTCTCCCGCACCATGGGCTGTCCCGGCTTGCATCCGAATGCCTTCTGGAATTCAGGCATGTTTGAGAGCACGCCGTTGACGCGATACTGTCCCGGCGAGTGCGGATCGGTCATCGCGCGCATGCGGGACTGTTCCGGGCTCATATTCTGGCACCAGATCTGTCCGTAGGTGATGAAGAATCGCTGCTCCGGTGTGAACCCGTCCACGGTTTTTTCCATCGCGCCGGCGTGTTGCATCTTTTCATGAAGCGCCATCAAGGCCAGACGCACGCCGCCGTTATCCGCCGTATTCTCGCCGAGCGTCAGCCGCCCCTTGAGATGGACGTCGTCCACTGCGACGAACTGGTCATATTCATTCGAGATGCAGTCTGTCCGCTGCTTGAACTCCGCTTCGTCCTGCTTAGTCCACCAGTCGCGCAGATTGCCCTTGGCGTCAAACTTCGCGCCCTGATCGTCAAAGCCGTGCGTCAGTTCGTGCCCGATCACCGCGCCGATGCCACCGAAATTCTCCGCGTCGTCCGCCTTGTTCGAGTAGAACGGCGGCTGAAGAATACCGGCCGGAAAATTGATGTTGTTTTCCGACGGGTTGTAGTAGGCATTTACGGTCGGCGGCGTCATGCCCCATTCCGTCTTATCTACCGCCTTGCCGATCTTGTTCATCTGCCGGTTGATCTCGAAACGCTCCGCCCGGTCGATGTTCCCAAACAGGTCTCCCGGCACGATCTTCACCGACGAATAATCGCGCCACTTATCCGGGTACCCGATCTTGTTGGTAACGCCTTCGAGTTTCACTTCGGCGGCCTTCTTGGTTTCGTCCGTCATCCAGGGCAGCGCCTTCAAGTCGGCGCGCATTGCACCTTCGATGTCGTTCACCATAGCCAGCGTTCGTTGTTTGCCTTCTTTGCCGAACGTCTCCTCGACGTACGGTTGTCCCAGCGCTTCGCCCAGCTCGGCGTCGGTCGCGCGGACGCACCGCTTCCAACGCACTTGCTGTTCCTTCTGGCCACCGAGATAGCTGTTCCAGAAATTAAAGCTCTCGGTGACGAACGGCTGCGAGAGCCACGGCGCTGCTTCGCGTATTACATGCCAGCGCAGGTAGCTTTTCCAGTTGTCGATCGAAACCGAGTCGAGCAGGGGCGCGACGTCCTTGAAGAAGGTCGGAGGAACGACGTTCACTTTTTCGAATTGCGGCGGCGCAAGGGTCTCGAGAAACGTCTGCATTTCGAAATTCGGCGCCATCTGGATGAACTCCTCACGGGTCATCGGATGGTCGCGATTGGCCGGATTGCGCATCGAGATGCGGTCCATCTGCGCTTTCGCCAGTTGCGTCTCGATGTCCATCACCGCCTTGGCTTCTTCCTGCGCCTTGTCGGCGGAATCGCCCAGCAACTCGAACATCTTCTGCACGTGCGCGACGTACTTTTCGCGCGTCTCGTTCGACTTCGCATCGTCTTTCAGGTAGTAGTCGCGGTCGGGCAACGACGTGCCGCCCTGGTACGCAGCCGCGATCTCCGTGCCGGCGTTGTGCATGTCCGGCGACGGTCCAAAGCGGAACAGCGCGCCGACGCCATGGCGCTGCAGGGTCGCGATTTCCTTGATTAGCCCTTTGCGGTCCGCGATGGCGCCGATCGCCTTGAGTTCCGGCTCGATTGGCTTGTCGCCGAGCGCGTTTACCTTGGTCTCGTCCATGCAGGAGCCGTAGAAGTCGCCGATCTTCTGCGCGACCGCCGAACGGCTGGCCCCGCCCTTCGTAGCTTTTTCCAGGATGTCGTGCAGGATGTCCCGGTTGCGCTCCTGCAATTCGTTGAAGCGTCCCCAGCTCGCCTGGTCAGCGGGGATGGGGTTGTTCTTTATCCATCCGCCGCAGGCATACTGGTAAAAGTTCTCGCACGCATTCACGCTCTTATCCATCGCCGACAAATCGAACACGGGGATGGTCGGCAGGTTGGGCGGTGCTTGCGGTTTCTCGGTGATCCGCGGGTGCGTGGTCGCACCCTTCTGAGCCGGCTTTTTCGCCGGTGCGCCCTGCGCGAAACATACCGACGCGCACAGCAGTATTACGGCAACAGCTTTCATCATGGATGTTTACCCTCTTGCCTCGAAATTACGAACCGGAAAGCATACTCGTGTGCTGCAATTTGCGGCAATCGGCTTTACATCGCTTAACGGTCCGCGAAGGTTTCCCGCTGGGCGTCCGCCTGAGCGTCTCGCGATACACTAACCTCCGCATGCGCGTGGCCATCGACATTCGCCCCATCCGCGATTTCGGCGTGGGCACCTATATCAGAAATGTCGTGCGCACGCTCGGCCGCATCGACAGCGTCAACGACTATTTCCTGATCGGGGGGCGCGACCGCGTCCGTGAAGTCGGACGCCTGCCCGGCAACTTCAATATCGTCCCCTTCAGCGCGGAGGAAGTTTCCTACCGCGGCTACTTCGGTTTCCGCGATGTCCTTCGCCACTATCGCTGCGACCTCGTCCACATCCCTCACCTGCTCTGGACGCCGCTCCACCTGCCGTGCCCCTACGTCGTCACCGTCCACGACCTGCTCGACTTTCTATACCGCGCCTCCAACGGTGGAGGCGCGCGCCGCTTCGTCCACCGTTATTGCACGCAGACCGTCCTCAACCGCGCCGCCCGCGTCCTCGCCGTTTCGCAATTCACCAAGAAGGACACCCAGCGCCTCTTCGGCATCCCCGACGAGAAGATCGAGGTCATCTACAACGCCATCGACGACCGCTTTCGCCAGGGCCACGCCACCGATGCCGACCGCGAGTTCATCGCCGAGCGCTACCAGATCAATTACCCGTTCCTTCTTTACGCCGGCCGCATCAGCCCTCACAAGAACATCATCCGCATCATCGAGGCCTTCTCCGCTCTCAAAGCCGAGCTCGACAAGGAAGGGAAGTACCCCGATCTGAAACTCATCATCATCGGCGACGAGGTCTCCCGCCATCCCGACCTGCGCCGGGCTGTGATTCGCAGCGGCGTGCAGAACGACGTCCGCTTCCTCGGCTTTGTTTCCATCGACACCCTGCGCACCTTCTACGACGTCGCCAAAGTCTTCATCTTCCCCTCGCTATACGAAGGCTTCGGCCTGCCGCCGCTGGAAGCGATGTCGCACGGCACGCCCGTCGTGACCTCGAATACTTCCTCGCTGCCCGAGGTCGTCGGGAACGCCGCCGTGCTGGTCAACCCGGAAAACGTCTTTGAAATCATGCGCGCCATTCATCGCGTGCTCGTGGACCAATCCATGCGCGAGAAGCTCAAGCAGCGCGGGTACGAGCAGGTCCAGCGCTTCTCCTGGGAAGATTCGGTCCACCGCATCCTGCGCGTGTACCGCGAGGTCGCCGGCCAGACCCAGCACGCCACCACCAGCTGATCGGGCCATCGGGCCATCCGGTCATCGGGTCATCAAATCATCAGATGGACCGCGACAACGTCGAATCTTCTATACGTAGATTCGGAGGTGTTTTATTGACCCGATGGCCGGATGACCAGATGGCCCGATTTCCGGTCCCGACCTGTTGTATAATCCAGCACCTCTCCCCCGTTGTCCGCGTTCGAGGAGGACCCTGATGTCGTCCGCTCCGGTCACCGCGTTTGCTCCGGCTCCCGCCACCACGGGCGCCGCCGACCAGCAGCCCCAGCACTTTCTCCAGCGAATTAAGCTGTTCAGCGCCCTCTCCGTCGAGGACTGCCAGCAGGTGGTCAAGCGCATGAAGCGCCGCGACTTCCCGCCCAACCAGGTCATCGTGCGCGAGGGTGCCCCCGGCAATTCCATGTTCTTCATCACCGCTGGGCAGGTCGAGGTCCGCAAGAAGGACCCCAATACCGGCATCGACTTCCTTCTCACCGAAATGGGGACCGGCCAGAACTTCGGCGAAATGGCGCTGTTGACAGGCAAGCCCCGCACCGCGACCGTGACTTCCGTGCAGGCCACCACTTGCGCCGTTCTTGAGGAGCCCGAGTTCCGCGACCTGCTGATGCGCTACCCGAAGATCGGCCTGGCGCTTACCCGCATCCTCGCCGAGCGCGTCGAAGTAGCCAGCCAGCAGGTCGGCATCGAGTTCATCAATCTCGCCAAGGTCCAGGTGGACCAGCGCGTCCTCGCCCTGCTCCCCGAGCCCATGATGGTGCAGCACAAGGTCATTCCCGTCGCCTTCATGAACAACCGCCTCACCCTGGCGATGACCAACCCGAACAACATCATCGCGCTCGACGATATCCGCCGCATCATCAAGGGCGTGATGATCGAGCCCGTCGTCTGCACCGATGACGATTTTCGCAAGTTCATGACCGGCACCTACCGCCAGCTCATGAAAAAGGACGAGCCGGCCGCTGCCTCCTCCACCGGCAAAATGCAGGCGTTGACCGATGCCGGGGCTGCGCCCGCACGCTCTACCGACGAGCTGATGCACGACCTGCAGTCCGACACGATCGAGAAGCTGCAGATCAGCGAGGACACCGCTGTCAGCGACAGCAAGCAGGACCTGGCCGCCGCCAGCGAGGACGCGCCCATCATTCGCCTCGCCAACTCTGTCCTCGGCCTGGCCATCAAGAAGGGCGCCAGCGATATTCACGTCGAGCCGATGGAGAAGGACGTCATCATCCGTTACCGAATTGACGGCGTCCTCCAGACCATCCAGAACCTGCCGAAAAAAGTCCAGCTCGGCCTCATCTCGCGCCTGAAGATTCTGTCCAAGCTCGACATTAGCGAAAAGCGCCTGCCTCAGGACGGCCGCATCTCCGTCAACATGGAAGGCAAGCCCATCGACTTCCGCGTTTCCACCGTTCCCGCCAAGTGGGGCGAAAAAGTTTGCTTGCGTATTCTCGACAAATCGAACACCACGCTTGGTCTCGATAAGGTCGTCTCCCACGAGCCGACGCTCAAGCTCATCCGCGAACTTATCAACCAGCCCTACGGCATCATGTACGTCACCGGCCCGACCGGCTCCGGCAAAACCACCACGCTCTACTCCGCCCTCGCCGAGATCAACGAGCCGGGCATCAACATCTCCACCGCTGAGGACCCGATCGAATACGATCTCCAGGGCGTGAACCAGATCCAGGCCAACAAGGACATCGGCCTCGACTTCGCCCGCATCCTCCGCGCCTTCCTCCGCCAGGATCCCGACGTCATCCTCGTCGGCGAAACCCGCGACAAGGAAACCGCGCATATCGCCGTCGAAGCCGCCCTCACCGGACACCTCGTCTTCACCACCCTGCACACCAATTCCGCCGCCGGCTCCTTCACCCGCTTGGGCGAAATGGGCATCGAGCCGTTCCTCGTTTCTTCCTCCACCATCGGCGTAATGGCGCAACGCCTCGCCCGCCGCCTCTGTAAGGGTTGCAAAGAGCAGTACGAAGCCGAGGACCAGGTCTGCGAATTCATGGGACTGCCGCCCAAGTCGCTCATGTGGAAGGGCAAGGGCTGCGATGCCTGCAACGGCAAGGGCGTGAAAGGCCGCATCGGTATCTACGAAGTCATGAAGATGAACGCCGAACTGCGCGCCATGGTCGCCAAGGGCGCCCTCACCGAGGACATCCACAACACCGCACTGCGTATCGGCATGCTCGACCTGAAAAAGTACGCCGCCCTGCTGCTCTTGAACGGCGATACCTCGGTCGAAGAAGTGCTCCAGGTGGTCAGCGTGCAGGAGTGATGCCGTCGTAACGCGGGCGTCCCGCCTGCCCCGCCGCGACGGTAGCGCTGGCTTCCAGCCGGCAGTTCCGTCGGCGTCTTTGCCGGCTCGTTTTCGCGCTTCACGCCGCTGTGTGTTGCTGGCACTGCCCAATCGCGTAAACTAACCGATTCCGGACTGAAGCGTAACTCTGGCCGGAATATTGAGGCGATTGTGCTGTTGACCATCACCAATACCGCGCGACCGGCGACCGACATCGGCTACCTGCTGCACAAGAACCCGGATAATGTTCAGTCGTTCGAACTTTCTTTCGGCCGTGTGCACGTCTTTTATCCCGAGGCTACGCAAGAGCGGTGCACAGCCGCGCTGTTGCTCGACGTCGATCCCGTCGCGTTGGTGCGGACGCGGCGCGGCCCCGCCGGTGAGGGCGGCGCGCTTGAGCAGTATGTAAACGACCGTCCCTATGTGGCGTCGTCGTTCATGAGCGTAGCCATCGCCCGGACGCTTGCAAGTGCGCTCGGCGGGAGCAGCAAGGGGCGGCCGGAGCTCGTACAAACACCGTTGCCGCTCACGGCGAGGATTGCAGTGCTTCCCTGCCGCGGCGGTGAAGTCTTGTTGAGGAAGCTGTTCGAGCCTCTCGGTTACGGCGTCACGGCCGAACACCACGGACTCGATGAGCGTTTCCCGGAGTGGGGTGAAGGACCGTACTACACGGTCGAGTTGTCGCAGAAAATTCCGCTGAAGGACCTGCTCACTCACCTCTACGTGCTCATTCCGGTCCTTGATGCCGAGAAGCACTACTGGGTCGGCCAGGACGAAGTCGAGAAGTTACTCAAGCACGGCGAGGGATGGTTGCAAGCGCATCCCGAGCGTGAACTGATCGTGAAGCGGTACCTCCGCCACCAGAAGCGGCTGGCGACCGAAGCGCTGGAGCGGTTGGTCGGCGAGGAGGAGCCCGAAGCGGACGAACAGGCCGAGAAGAAGGCCGAGCAGGAAGATGCAATCGAGCGGCCCATCCTGCTGAACGAAATGCGAATGGAGTCCGTGGTGCGAGCGCTCAAAGAAACGGGCGGCGCGCGCGTTCTGGATCTCGGATGCGGCGAGGGCAAGCTGATTCGCGAAATGCTGAAGGATCGCCAGTTCCACGAGATCGCCGGGATGGATGTGGCGTACCGCCGCCTGGAGATCGCGAAGGATCGCCTGCACTTCGACACCATGCCGGAGAAGATGAAGGAACGCGTGCGCCTTTTCCAGGGATCGCTGATGTATCGCGACAAGCGACTCGCCGGCTACGACGCGGCTGCCGTGGTAGAGGTGATCGAACATCTTGATCCGCCTCGTCTCGCAGCATTTGAGCGCGTCCTGTTCGAACATGCGAAGCCTGGAGCGGTGGTCATCACCACGCCAAACTCCGAGTACAACGTCCGCTTCGAGACGCTGCCTGCGGGCAAGTTCCGGCACAAAGACCATCGCTTCGAGTGGACGCGCGCTGAATTCCAGCAGTGGGCCAATGGAATTGCCGAAAGGTTCGGCTACAGGGTGGAGTTTCGCCCAGTCGGAAAAGAGGATGCGGAAGTTGGCCCGCCGACACAGATGGGAGTGTTCCGGAAATGAAGATCACGATTCCAGAACTCTCGCTGGTAGTGCTGGTTGGTCCGTCAGGATCAGGGAAATCCACGTTCGCGCGCAATAACTTCAAGCCGACCGAGGTTCTCTCGTCCGATTACTGCCGAGGTCTCGTTTCGGACAGCGAGAACGACCAAGCGGCGACCAAGGATGCATTTGAGGTTCAGCACTTCATCGCCCGCAAACGCCTCGCTGCGGGCAAGCTGACGGTCGTCGACGCCACGAACGTGCAACCAGACGCACGCAAGCCGCTGATTGCGCTGGCGCGCGAGTTCCACGTGCTGCCGGTGGCGTTCGTGTTCAATTTCTCCGAACGGCTCTGCCAGGACAGGAACCGTACGCGGCCCGACCGCGACTTCGGTCCGCACGTCATCCGTAATCAGGCGCAACAGCTTCGGCGATCATTGCGCGGGCTTGAGCGTGAAGGCTTCCGTCATGTGCACATTTTCGAAAAGCCCGAGGATATTGAAGGTCTCGAAATCGAGCGTCAGCCGCTGTGGAACAACAAGAGATACGAGCACGGCCCGTTCGACATCATCGGCGACGTGCACGGCTGTTTCGATGAACTCATGGCACTCTTCCAGCATCTTGGCTACTCCGTCGAGCAGGACGGAGCCGAGTATCGCGTCCCGCCGCCGGACGGACGCAAAGCCATATTCGTCGGCGACCTCGTCGATCGCGGACCCAAGATCCCGCAAGTCCTGCGCCTCGTGATGGCAATGGTGAAGGCGGGTTCTGCATTCTGCGTCCCGGGGAACCACGACATGAAGCTGCTGCGGAAGCTGCGCGGCAAAGACGTGCAGATCACACACGGGCTAGCCGATACCTTGGCGCAGCTTGATAACGAGCCGGAGGGATTCAAGAAGGAAGTCGCCGATTTCATCGACGGCCTGGTCAGCCATTACGTCTTCGACGACGCCAAGCTGGTGGTGGCGCATGCCGGAATGAAGGAGGAGATGCAGGGGCGCGGCTCCGGCGCGGTGCGCTCGTTTGCGTTGTTTGGCGAAACCACCGGCGAGACCGACGAATATGGGCTCCCCGTACGCTACAACTGGGCGGCTGAGTACCGCGGGCGCGCGATGGTCGTTTACGGCCACACGCCCGTTGCCGAACCGGAATGGCTGAACCGCACCATCAACATCGATACCGGCTGCGTATTCGGCGGCAAGCTCACCGTGCTTCGATACCCGGAGAAGGAGTTGGTGTCAGTTCCGGCCGTTCGGCAGTATTACGCGCCGGCGAAGCCGTTCCTGCGCGAGGACACCGGCCCGAAGCTCACACACCAGCAAGAACTCGAAGACCTGCTCGACATCGATGATGTCATCGGCAAACGCATCATCGAAACCCGCCTCCACGGCAACCTAACCGTCCGCGAGGAGAACGCGATTGCTGCATTGGAGGTGATGAGCCGATTCGCCGTGAATCCGAAGTGGCTGATCTACTTGCCGCCGACGATGTCTCCTTCGGAAACCACGCAGGAGCCTGGTCTGCTGGAGCACCCGGCGGAGGCCTTCGAGTACTTCCGTAAAGCCGGCGTCGAGCAGGTAGTGTGCGAGCAGAAGCACATGGGCTCTCGCGCGGTAGTGGTCGTCTGCCGCGACCGAGATGCGGCGCTGCGCCGGTTCGGTGTCGCCGAAGACGAGACAGGAATCGTCTACACGCGTACCGGGCGCCGCTTCTTCAACGAACTGCAGGTGGAGCGCGACTTCTTGGCGCGCGTGCGCGCGGCTGTCGAGAAGAGCGGACTGTGGGATGAACTGAAGACCGACTGGATCTGCCTGGATTGTGAACTGATGCCGTGGTCGGCGAAGGCACAGGACCTGCTCAAGACGCAATACGCAAGCACGGGCGCTGCAGCACGTGCCGCATTGCGCGAAGCCCTTGCCACGCTGAAGGTCGCACGGGAACGCCATCCCGAAATTACTGCGCTGCTCGGCCGCTACGAGTCACGCATGACTATGGCGGGGGCGTACGTCGAGGCATACCGCCGCTACTGCTGGCCCGTGCACTCGTTGCTGGATCTGAAGCTGGCGCCATTTCATATTCTCGCCACTGAGCGTGCGCTGCATACCGATAAAGATCACGTCTGGCACATGACCACGTTGGCGAGACTCGCCGATAGCGATCGAGAACTACTGATCGCCACGCCATACCGCGTCGTAGATGTGAACGACACGTCTAGCGTCGCTGGGGCGGTGGCGTGGTGGGAGGAGCTGACGGCATCGGGCGGTGAGGGAATGGTCGTCAAACCGCTACCGTTCATCGCCCGCAATCGACGCGGCCTCGTCCAACCTGCCGTGAAGTGCCGTGGCCGCGAGTACCTGCGCATCATCTACGGCCCGGAATACACCGCACCGGAGCACCTGGACCGCCTACGCGCACGTGGGTTGGGAACCAAACGATCGCTGGCATTACGGGAATTCGCGTTGGGCGTGGAGGCGCTGCACCGGTTCGTGGAACGCGAACCGCTCCGCCGCGTTCACGAATGCGCGTTCGGAGTTCTGGCGCTGGAAAGCGAACCGGTTGATCCTCGTTTGTGATGACTCTGTGGAACCGGGTGGCCCACCCCTAGCCAGTTTTGCTAGGGTGGGTTAGTGCTGAATTATGGTTGCACGCCAGGAATTCCCCTCCTCCACCTTGTCAGCGCCATTCGAGCTGAAACCAGAATTGACGGTGCCCCACATCTGCCTGCCGTTGGCAGATGTGGGCGCTCACCCGTTCGTAATCAAAAATCAAAAATCAAAAATCGAAAATGGTTTTCGGCCCTGTCACCCTCATCCGTGACCCACGTCACCGACAACCCCGCCCCCATCCCCTAAACTCATCTCGTGACAGTGAGGAAGTAGTGTCTCTCACGTCGCGCAGTTTCCCATGCCGGCCCGTCCGACACCCCGGCCGCATCTCCTTTTTTCCTCTTTGTCCTTCCGCGCCCCGCGTCCCGTGCCCCGTGCCCCGCATCCTGTTAACTCATTTGACAAATTCCCCGCGAAATTCGCCTGTGCAAATCTCCGGGTTACCCGGGCAGAAGTTGATGATTCCAAACAGGCGAAAAAAGAACTAGCGGTTACTAACCCCTGCGACCATAACCAACCGGTAATGGCGCCTTTGCCACACCCGCACTTCACACGTGGCCTGACTGACCTTGCCCCGTGTCCCTTGCCCCTTGCCCCGTGTTCAGTGCTCGTGCCTCTCCGGAATTCCCACCTTCGCACAGGTGTCGTTCTCGAAATCGAACTCGATCACTACCGCCGGCTCGTCGCCGATGACGCGCCCGTCGTGCCCGGGTTCGATCACGATCACCTGCGGCGCGGTGAAGTCCTTCGTGCAGCCGTCCTGGAAGGTCATATGAATCTTGCCGCGCGCCAGGAACCCGACATGCGCGTGCTCGCAGGTTTCCGTCCCGATATGCGGCTTGATATCGCGCGCCCAGTGAAAGCCCACCGGGTAGATCGACCGCTTCACGCGCGCCTTGCCGGTGCGCACCACGTCCATCTTCACTCCCCCGAGCTCGCGATGTTCCGCGCCGGGGATCCGTCCGAGCAGGGCATCGTCACCACTCATGATCAGTCCTTTCGTGTTCCTGGGATGCGCCAGTCTACGCGTTTTTCAATCGGAAATCAGAAATCAGAAATCGGAAATGGTGTTGATCCGCGTTCATCCGCGGCCAACCATCCTTGGCCCTTGTCCCTTGCTCCTTGTTCCTCCGTCTGCGAGCATCAATAGCGCCATGAACCTCCCCACCCTCGCCGAGATCGAGTCCGCCGCCGAACTGGTCCACCGCTTCATGCCTGCGACGCCGCAGCTTTCCTGGCCGCTGCTCAACCGCCGCGCCGGTTGCGACGTTTGGGTGAAGCACGAGAACCATACGCCCGTCGGCGCCTTCAAGATTCGCGGCGGCATCGTGTTCATGGACAATTTGCGACGCACGAATCCGACTGCCAAGGGAGTCGTCTCCGCCACGCGCGGGAATCACGGCCAGTCGCAGGCCTTCGCCGCCCGGCATTTCGGATTGCAGGCCGTGGTGGTGGTGCCGTACGGCAACAGCCGGGAGAAGAATGCTGCCATGCAGGCGCTCGGCGCGGAGCTGATCGAGCACGGGGACAACTTTCATGACGCCGACCATCACGCCGACGAAATCGCCGAGCAACGCGGGCTGGTCCGCATGAACTCCTTCGACCCGCTGCTGCTGCGCGGCGTGGCGACTTATGCGCTGGAGTTCTTTCGCGGTGCGCCTGAGTTGGACGCCGTATACGTTCCCATCGGCTGGGGTTCAGGAGCGTGCGGGCTGGCGGCGGCCCGCAACGCGCTCGGATTGAGGACGAAGATCGTCGGGGTAGTTTCCGCCAGCGCGCCGACCACCGCGCTCTCGTTCGCCGCCGGCCATGTTGTCGAGCAGACGTCCGCAACGCGTATCGCCGATGGCATTGCCATCGGGCGCGCCCATCCGGTCTCCCTCGAAATCCTGCGCCGCGAATTGGATCACGTCGTCCAGGTCACCGACGATGAGGTCGAGGATGCGATGCGCGCGCTCTTCACCGACACGCACAACGTCAGCGAAGGCGCCGGCGCGGCGGCACTAGCC